>JAXDJK010000032.1:0-4029 GCA_034665665.1 Acidobacteriota bacterium | reverse complement strand
CCTTTATTACTCGGACGGCACCCGCCTGACCAAGGCGAAGATCGAGCGCACACAGGAGTTGTGAGGCCATGGCGACGGAACGGCACTATGGGATGTGGATCATGGCCGCGCTCTGCGTGGCCGTGGTAGGCAGCGAGATGTGGGTGCTGCGCGAGAACCGCGACCTGAAGCAGCGCATCGAGTCGAAGAACCGGCCCGCACCGTCGGCCATGGTGCTGGGTGCGACGGCGGACCGCACGCGCTACGAGGCCAGCATGCTCGGTCGCTGCCAGCCGTTCTACGCCGCCGCCGGCTCCAGGGCGGCGCGGGCGCTCGATGTCTCGATCTACTTCTCGCTCGATCATGACTGCCTTTCGTGTGTCTCCGGGCTCGTCGAGCAGTGGAACCGCGAGGTGCAGGGGCCGCACGCGTCGCGCTTTCACGTGACCGGCTACACGGAAGTGGATGGCACGTACAGCGAGCAGATCCTCACGCAGCAGTTGAAGCCCGCTTTCCCGATCGTCCGCGTCGAGCACATCTCGCAGAAGCTGGAGACGATGGGCGTGACCTTCACGCCGGTGGTCTTCGTCTCCGATCCCGCCACCGGCCGGATCCTGCTCACCCACGCGCCACTACCGGCCGAGAAGGGCAACACGGCCATCGTCGAGCGGTTGCAGAAGCTGATCACGCCGTGCGGGGCGTAGCACTGACCCCGCCCCTGTCCTCATCAAGAGACACGCGTGATCCATGGATCACGCCGTCTAATCCGCGCATCTCGCCCTCTGATCCGAGGATCAAAGCGAGCGTGCCGCGCATCAGGGCCGCTGATCCGCGGATCAAGTCGAGCCTCGCGCGGACGCCCTCTTCACCGCAGACTGGCCCGGGCCTCGGCACCTTCGACGATGGTGATGGTTCCGTGCCATTGGCGGTGATCGGCGGCAGTGGCCTGGATCATCCAGGTGCCGGGCGGCAAACCGTCGACAACGACGCGGCCATTGATGACCGGCCAGGCTTGCGCGACATTGCCGCGGTTGACGCTGCGGTAAAGCTGGCCGTCGCCGCCGCGGATGGTCAGCATGGCGGCGACGCCCTGGCCGGTGAGCTCGGGAACCTCGGCGATAACCCGGCCTCCGCGCGGGAGCAGGACGGGGACGGGTGGACCGGGGATCTCTGCGCTGAGCGCCGCCGTGGCCATGCCGTCGGCGCCGACGAGGAGTTGATAGCGCCCGTTCGGTGCGCTGGCGATCCGCGTGCGGCCGTTCTCGCCCGTGCGCGTCACCTCGTTGAACAGCGGCAGGCCCGCGGCATCGAGCAGCGCCACGCTGATGACGCCCGGCGGCATGCCCACCGTGGCGGCGACGTCGAGAATCAGCCCCTGTTCCCGATCGAGCACGAGGCGCAGGTTGTCCGCGCTGGCATCCTCCGACGGCAGCTCGATGCGCAGCTCGCCGCGGACGTAGCCTTCCTTGCTGCCGCTGATGCGATAGCTTCCGCGGCCGAGGTTCGTGAGCACGAACGAGCCGTCGGATTCACTCGTCGCGCGCGGAACGAATCCGGACGGCGATGCGCCTTCCGCGGCGACCGATACACCGGCCAGCGGCGTGCCCGAGGAATCGACGACCTGGCCCGTGGCGCGGGCCGTCGGCAGGTCGATATCGAGCGTCTGATTGCCCTGGAGCGTCACCATGCGGTCCGTCCTCAGACCCGACTGCGCGATGGTGGCCACAACCTGATGCTCGCCCGCTTCGAGACCGTCGATGCGGAACGCGCCGGAGGCATCCGTCATCGCGGAGCCGAAGGATTCGCCGGCCGTACCGCTGGCCTGCACCGATACGTCCGGCACCGGCTGTCCCTGGCGCCGCACATGGCCGCTCAGCGCGAGACCGGCGCCGAACTCCAGGTCGAGCAGCGTCTCGCGTCCCGCATCCGCGATCGTGACGGTGTTGCGCGCCTGACGGCCGTTCGCCAGGCGGGCGGTGACCACCCATTCACCCGCCGAGACCCCTTCCACCCGATAGCCGCCCTGCGCGTCGGTCTGCCCTTCGCGCATGGCATCGAGGCTGTCGAGCGGGCGTTTCACGGCGTCGATTCGCACCTGCGGGATCACCTGCGCGGGCACGCCGAGGATGCGGCCGGCGATCACGCCGCCGCCCTGCTGGAGGCGCAGCTCGACCCCATCGACGGCGCGGTCGGTGAGCTGCACGTTCTGCCGGCCGGTGGAGTAGCCTTCCTTTCGCGCGGAGAGCTGATAGCCGCCGGTGGCGAGGCCGGTGAAGCGGAAGGCGCCGCCGGAATCGCTGACATCTTCCTTGGCCAGGCCGGGCGCGGAGGAGAGGAGCGTCACGGCCACGCCGGTCAGCGCGCGGCCGGCGCCGTCGACCACCCGACCGCTGATGCCGTAGCCCTGCCCGAGGCGGAAGTCGAGCCGGTTCTCGCCCGGCTGCACCTCCAGGTCGCGCACCGTGCGCAGGTAGCCTTCCTGATCGGCGCTGATGCTCTCGGGGCCCAGCGGCACGCCTTCCAGCCGGTAGCGGCCATCCCCGTCGGTGCGCGCGGAGCCCGCCACCTCGATCTCCAGCATCCGCTCCGGGGTGCTGTTGCGGCGGACGATCACGCGCGCGGCCGCGGCGGGGTTGCCTTCGTACGTCAGGACCGTCCCTTCGACGACGGCGCCGCGGTGCATGGTCAGCTCGACGTCTTCCACATTCCTGCCTTCCGCGACATCGAGCACGCGCGGGTCACCCGCGAGGAAGCCTTTGGCCACGGCCGCGAGCGAGACCTTTCCGGCGGCGACGTCGAGGAGCACGAACGCCCCCTCGGCGTCCGTCATGGCCGTGCGTCCGGAAAGCGCGGCTGGCAAGGCCGCATCCGCCGGCCGCGCCGTGACCACCGCCGCCACGACCGGCGCGCCGTCGTCGCTCACGACGCGTCCGCTGACTCGTGCGGCCGGTTCGAGCACGAGACGCAGCGGCTCGGTGGCCGGCACGTCGATGCGCGCCGCCGTTACCGGCACGTAGCCGGAGCGCCGCGCCGTGACGTCCACGGCCTCGCCGGTGGTCAGCCCGGCGATGGAGAAACGGCCGTCACTGCCGGTGGTGGCTTCGCGGACGTCGTCGGGATCGGTGAGCGCATCCAGCGCTTCGGCGCGAATGCCGGCGGGACTCGGCGGACGGGCCGCCACCGTCGCCCCTTCGATTGGCTGGTCATCTTGGTCGACGACGAGGCCCTCGACGGCAGTGCCCCGCTCCAGCGTCAATGCACCGAGGTCCGTGGGACGCGGACCGCCCTCGATAGCGATCCCCCGCTGTGTGCGCGGCGCGAAACCGTCCGCGCGTGCCTCGAGGTCGAAGCGGCCCGAGGGAAGGTGCTCGAAGCGGAAGTTGCCCTGGGCATCCGACTCGGTCTCGAGCTCCAGCTCGGACCCTTCATCGAGCCGGCGCAGGTACTTGGGCAGGTTGGCGCGAGCGGTGGCCTGCGTCAGCCGCACCTTGCCGCCGGGAATCGGCGCGGCGTTCGTGTCGACCACCTTCCCGGCCGCGCTGTTCCCGCTGGTGAGGACCAGCCGCAGATTGGATCGTACGGTGGAAGGTGCGAGCTTCTCGGCCACGGTCAGCGAGGCCGGCGCAAAGCCGGCCTGCGCTGCGCGCAGGGTGTAGGCGCGCCGCGGAAGGACTTCGATGCGGAAGGCGCCGTTGGCGCGGCTGACGGTCCGCGGCGACAAGCCTTCGGGACGCACGCCGAACGTGAGCAGCGAGGCCGCGCTCCATTCGTCCACGCGCACCTCCGCCGCTGCCACGGGGCGCCCGTTGGAATCAACGACGAAGCCCGCCAGCGCCGCCGTCGGCTGCAACGCGAAGGTCGGAGCAGCAGCGCGACGCGGCGCACCTTTCTCCAGGCCCGGCAGGTGACCGGTTGCCGCCGCGCGAAGCGGTAACGGCTCGTCCGCTGCGTGGATGGGACGGGTCACGACATACTTGCCCTGGCTGTCCGCACGGACCGCAGCTTCGGGCTGCCCGTCGATCCATACCAACGCTCCGGCGAGAGTCGCAC
>JAXDJK010000031.1:0-6119 GCA_034665665.1 Acidobacteriota bacterium | reverse complement strand
CAGGTCCCTCGCTCGACGCTCGGGATGACAAGTTTTTGCGATCCCGTGGTTGCCTATACCCACCGCCAACCGCCAACCGCCAACTGGGTTCACGACACCCGCTTGAGCGCGGCCTCGATGTCCTTCTCGCCGGGGGCGAGCTTCTGGGCGTTGGCGTAGGCGCTGCGGGCGGCGTCGCGCTTGCCTTGGCGCTCGTAGATCTGGCCGAGCCAGTACCAGGCGCCGAGGTGCTGGGGCTCGTCGTAGGAGGGCTTGTAGGCCAGGTACTTGCGGATGGCTTCTTCGCCGCGGGCGTAGTTGGTGCCGGCCTGGGCGATGGCCTGGCCGAGGCGGAGCCAGGAGGGCATGAAGGTCGAATCGAGCTTGATGGCCATCTCGTACTCGTGGACGGCGCTGGGGAAGTTCTTGTCGTTCAGTAGGAAGTTGCCGAGGTAGTAGTGCGCCTTCGCGCTGGTGGGCTGTTCGCGCACCGCCTCCACCAGCTCCTTGCGGGCGGCGTCGGCCTTCTTCTGGGTCATGTAGATGCGGGCGTAGGCGCGATGGCCGGCCAGTGCCTGGCGTTTCTTGACCTCGGCGGCCTGCGCGAGGGCCTTATCCTGGCCGCCGCCCATGAACCCGGGCGCGCGCATGTAGTAGTCGATGAGGCCGAAGCGCGCCTCGATGTTGTTCGGATCGAGCTGGACGGCCTTCTCGAACTCCGCCAGCGTCTTCTTCGCCAGCGACGCCTGACGGACCATGTTCGCCTTGACGGCCTGGCTGCCATAGGCGTTGCCGAGCCAGAAGTGAAAGTCGGAGCTCTTCGGATTGGCGGCAACGGCCTTTTCGAACAGCTCCACGGCCTGATCGATCTGCCCTTTGGCCAGGGCCAGGCGGCCTGCATCGAACTGCTGTTCGCCGGGTGCAGCAAATAGGGATGTGGCAAAGAGGAAAAGTGCGAACAGCAGGGTGCGTTTCACTGGGCGGGGCTCCCTCGTATGGATTTGTACTGACGATGGTTATACAGCGATTCGGCTTGTACGCAAATTGCTGGATAGAATGACCGGCTCATGACGACCGAATCCGCAATATCGCAGGACGTCCGGCAGAGGGTGACCATACCGGCGCTTTCTGCTGATGACGTCAGCCGCTCGGCCGACCAGGCGCTGGAGGCGGCGCGGCAGCTCCTGGCGAAGATCGAGCGCGAGCCGCTGGAGGGTGTGAACGCCGCCGCCGTGCTCGATGCCTGGGACGATACGGGCATGCTCCTCGAGGACGCCTTCGGGCCGATCTCGCTGCTCAACAGCGTCCACCCCGACAAGACGGTCCGCGACGCGGCCGACCTGGCCCTCATCCACGAATCGAGCTTCATCACCGAGGTGTTCCAGAACGAAGCCTTCTACGAGCGCGTGCGGCGCGTGCAGCCGCGGACGATTGCGGAGCGCGAGCTGCAGAAGCACCTCATCGAAGCGTTCGAAGACAGCGGCGTCTCCCTCCCGCCGGACAAGCGGCAGCGCTTCAAAGAGATCACCGAGCGGCTCACCGAGATCGGGCAGGAGTTCGCGAAGAACATCCGCGAGAACGAGACCCATCTCACCTTCACGCCCGGCGAATGCGAAGGCCTGCCGCCGGCCTACCTCGAGCGCGTGCCGCGCGACGAGGCGGGAAACATCATGGTCGGTTTCGATTACCCCGACTACGTCCCGTTCCTCATGAACGTGAAAAGCGAGGAAGCGCGCAAGCGGTACTGGATCGCCAACACCCGCCGCGGCACGCCGCGCAATCTGGCGGTGATGGACGAGATCGTGGCCCTGCGCAAAGAGATCGCCGTGCTCTACGACGTCCCGAGCTATGCCCACTACGTGACCAAGCGGCGGATGGTCGAGAACCCGGAGACGGTGAACCGGTTCCTCGAGGAAGTGCGCAGCGTGGTCACCGAGGCCGAGATCCGCGATCTGTCGGAGCTCGCGGCGGTGAAGGCCGAGCTGACCGGCGTCCCGGTGGAAGAGGCGCGCATCAACCGGTGGGATGTTCCGTACTACCGCGAGCGCCTGCGCGAGCAGCGCTTCGCCATCGATCAGGAAGAGCTGCGCAAGAGCTTCCCCACGGCGGCCACGGTGCGGTGGATGCTGGACATCAGCGAGCGCTTGTACGGCGTGCGCTTCGAGCGCGATACGGTGCCGGTGTGGCACGAGGATGTGCTCTATCTCGACGTCAACGACGCCGCCACGGGTGCGCACATCGGCGGGATCTATCTCGATCTGTATCCGCGCGACGGCAAGTACAAGCACGCCGCGGCCTGGCCGGTGCGCGGCAACAGCCGGCGGGCGGGACGGAAGCCGATCAGCGTCCTGGTCACGAACTTCGACCGCCAGGGGCTGACGCACGACGAGCTGGAGACGCTGCTTCACGAGTTCGGGCACGTGCTGCATGGCGTGCTCTCGGAGACGTGGTACCTGGCCCATGCCGGGACGAGCGTGCAGCGGGACTTCGTGGAAGCGCCGTCGCAGATGTACGAGGAGTGGGCGAGCCGGATGGAGAGCCTGACCCTGCTGCGCGGCCACTGCGACGACTGCCCGCCGCTCGATGAGTCGGTGGTGGAGCGGCTGAACGCGGCGAAGCGTTTCGGCTCGGGGATCGACTACGGCCGGCAGCTGCTCTACGCCGCGTTCGACATGGCCCTGTCCAGTGAGCATCCGGGCCGCTGCCTCGACGTCTGGCGGGAGATGGAAGGGGCCACGCCGATGGGCTACGTGGAGGGGACGGAGTTCCCCGGCACGTTCGAGCACATCGCCAGCGGCTACGCGGCGGGGTACTACGGCTATATGTGGGCGAAGGTGATCGCGCTGGACCTGGTGTCGGCGTTCGGCGCGGACCTGATGAACAGCGAGACCGGCCGCCGCTTCCGCGAGATGATCCTCAGCCGCGGCAGCGAAGAGCCGGCACGCGATCTGGTGGAAAGGTTTCTCGGGCGGCCGGTGGCGAGCGATGCGTTTTTTGCGCACATTGGCGGAGATTGAGGTGGTGAGAGGCAAATGTTGAATGTTGAATGGTGAATGTTGAATGTTGAATGAGATGACGCTGCGCGTCGGCCCGGTGCGACGACGATTGGGGCCGACGCGTGAGCGTCATTTCATTCAACATTCAACATTCACCATTGAGCATTCAACATTGCCTTTCAACGATTCGCGATCGTCACTTCTGCCGAGCCCACCGCCACCACCCGCACGGTCAGCAGCGTCTCCCGCGGCGTGACCGACACCGGCTGGATCGCATCCGCCCGCCCGCGCAGCATCACCCCCGCCGCGAGAGGCCGGGTCAGGGCGCGGGTGATCTCGGTGCGCAGGGTGGCCAGTTGTGTGCCGAGGGAGACGCGCATGTTCTCGCGCAGCCGGGCGCGGAGCGTGTCGTGGGCGGCGCGCTCGGCGATCCGGCGGACCAGGCCGCCGCGTTCCGCCAGCGTGTAATCGAGGTCGGGGAAGACGATGCTGGCAGTGGGCGGATCGAAGCGCGGGGTGCCTTCCAGGTGGATCACGCCGTGATAGTTGCGGAGCACGCCGCCGCGGTAATCGACCATCGCATCGACGCGCAGCTTCCCGCCCGTGCCGAAGCCGACCGTCAGCGACTCGATGGCCAGATCGCGGCCGTTCACCTTGTACTTGCGGCCCGCCAGCTCCCGTGACGCGACGGCGCTGACGTCCTCGTACGGCACTTCCAGGTCGAACGGCACGCGTACCCCGTTCGCCACCGCCGCCGCCACGCGCAGCGGCGGGAGCGGCTTCGGCGCGACCACCGGCTTATTGCCGACCACCACCCGTGTCTGTGCCGTCAAGGACAGCGTCGAAGTCACGTCCAGTCCCGAGCCGCTGATCGGCGTCAGCGCAACCGCGGCCGGCTCGAGCACCAGCCAGGTGCGCGGCGCCAGCTCCACGGGCGTCTGCAGCGCCGTCCAGATCTGCTGCGCCTGCGGCTTGAGGTTCGCGGCGGCGGGGGTGTTGCGATCGATGGTGCGGGCGGCGATGGCCAGCTGGTTGTTCACCACCGGGGCGATGAAACGGTCGGTGATGTCGAAGTCGAACCAGGTCACCTGGCAGCGGCGCGGGTAATCCGTGGGGAGAGGTTTGGTGATGGAGCGGATGCGCCACGATGGATCCCACTCCAGCTTCGAGTGCAGCGTGATCTGCGCCTGGCGGCGCTCCTCGCCGAAGCCGCAGGAGATGCAGGGAAACCGGCCGCGGCACGCTTCGAGACCGTAGTGCACGATGGTGGTGGTGCGCAGGCCCGGGCCGGTCATGGCCAGGCGGAGGGGATCGCGTTTTACCTCGTAGCGGATGTCGAAGCCGCTCTGCGTCTCCGTGTCGGCGAACGTCACCGGCACGCGCGCTTCGAGCTCCGGCTGGAGCGCGGCCAGCGAGGCGCGGATGGGGATGACGATCGTGGAGAGCTCCGGCGGGGGAGGCGGCGCAGGAGGCGCCGGTTGTGCCGACGCGGCGGCGGTCACCAGCGCCAGAGCCGCAACCATCGAAGCCAGGCGTCGGCAGGGGAGGGGCTTTGTGGTAATTTCGAAGGTCAGCATGTCCGATACGACAACCCGCGGGATTCGCATTCAGGTGGAGAGCGAGTACATCGAAGAGCGAAGCGATCCGCGCTCGAATTATTTCTTCTTCGCCTACCACATCACCATTTCGAACGTCGGCGATGAGCCGGCGCAGCTCGTGAGCCGCGAATGGATCATCACCGACAGCGACGGCAATGTCGAGACGGTGCAAGGTCCGGGCGTGGTCGGCGAGACGCCGCGCCTCAAGCCCGGCCAGGCCTTCGAATACACCAGTTTCTGCCCGCTCACCACCTCCTTCGGCTCGATGCAGGGTCATTACGTGATGAAGACAGATGGAGGAGAGTTGTTCGAGGCCGAAATCGGGGCGTTCACTCTTGCTGTTCCGGGTGTCGTCAACTGATTTCCTTAGACCGTGACCCGCAAGTTCTCGTTCCTGCCCGCATTCTTCCTCGTCCTCGCGGTCGTGTTCGGGATTGCCGTGTTCCTGCGCGTCCGGGCCTATCAGACTGCCGATGAGCTGCCGCCGGGGCTGAGTCGCCCGGCCGAGACGGCCACGCACCCCGACGGCGTTACCGCCGCTGCCGCACCCGACCCGGGCCAGATCGTCGAGATCGCGCCCGACGGCACCACCATCGCCCCCACCGGTACCTCCGACCGCGACCGCAGCGCCGCCGCGAGCGCCCGGGAGCAGCGCTACAACGAGCTGCTCCGTGCCGCACCGCCAGGCGCACCGGTGGCCCCGCCGGAGACGATGTTCCAGAAGCTCGTCAACCCCATCGCCAACGCCCTCGGCATGACGGAGAAGAAGCCCGTCGCCGCGGCGGCACCGCATCCGGCCGCGCCTTCGCGTCCGACCGCGCAGCAACTGCAACAGCAGCAACAGCAGCGGCAGCAACAACAGCAGCAGCAGGAAACCGCGAAGAAGGCGGAAGAAACCGACCAGCCGCCCGCCGACGAGGACTCCGACACCAAGCCGCCGCAGCTGGTCGGCATCGAGTTCACTCCGTCGCAGGTGAAGGACGGCGGCGAGACCATGCTCGTGCTGACGGTCGTCGACGACCTCTCCGGCGTCCGCAGCGTCTCCGGCGTCATCGCCAGCCCCGCGGGCGCGCTCCAGGGCTTTGCCGGCCAGCGCGAGCCGGAGACGAATCGCTACGTCTCGCGCATCCAGATCCCCGCCGAGGCCGCGGAAGGAATCTGGAAGATCAACTACGTGTCGCTGAGCGACAACGCCGGCAACTCCATCCAGCTCACGGCCGCGCAGGGCAACCTGCCGCAGACGGCCGCGTTTCAGGTGCGGTCATCGCAGTCCGACTCGAAAGGGCCGACGCTCCGCAACGTCTGGCTCGACAAGCCCGCCATCACGGCGGGGGAGAAGACCACCATCTTCGTCGATGCCGAGGACGACAAATCGGGTGTCACGCTGGCCAGCGGCGTCTTCGTCAGCCCCGGCAAGCACGCGCGCCTCGGCTTCGGCTGCCGTCCTGGCGCCGAAGGCAGCACCACCTGGGAGTGCGACTTCACCCCGGCCGCGAACGTGGAGTGCGGCCTCTGGCAGCTCGAACAGATTCAACTGCAGGACAAG
>JAXDJK010000030.1:0-4531 GCA_034665665.1 Acidobacteriota bacterium | reverse complement strand
GGATGTCGTCGGTGTCGGTGAGATCGAGCCGCCGCACGAGATGCTTGTCGGGATTGACGCAGGACCGCCGCACGCGTTCGAGCTCGTCTACGTTACGCGCCGAAAGGATGACGCGAGCGCCCTCGCGGCTCCAGGCCACCGCCAGCGCCTCGCCAATCCCGGACGAAGCGCCAGTGATCCAGACGGTCTTGTTCTCGTACCGCATCTGCGGCGTCATGGTAATCGAGCGACGCGAAGCGGCTCTACGCGAAGCGTTTGGACTGCGGTGGCCGGGCTTCATCAGCCACCGCTTTTGTACAGCCAGGAGCAGCGCTCATGGCACGGCGGAACAGTCGTTCGGGGCCACCAGCGGCGCCTGTGGCTGTACAAAAGCGGCAGAAAGCTGCCGGCAGTCCAAACGCTTCGCGTAGACCTTTCACGTGTAGCGCGGTTTACTCCTTCTTCCGCGCGTCCCTCATCGCATCCAGCCGCGCCTTGATTTTCGCTTCGGCGCCGACGTCTTTTGGTTCGTAGAACCTCCGCTCCGCGAGGGCCTCGGGGAGGCAGTTCATGGCGGCGGTCTGGTCGGCGAAGTCGTGGGCGTACTGGTAGCCTTTGCCGTAGCCGAGGTCCTTCATGAGGCGGGTGGGGGCGTTGCGGATGTGGAGGGGGACGGGCGGGTTGTCGCCCTGGCGGACTTCGGTGACGGCTGCTCCATAGCCGGCGTAGGCCGCGTTGGACTTTGGGGCGGCGGCGAGGTAGGTGACGAGCTGGGCCAGGGCCACGCCGGCTTCGGGCATGCCGAGGAAGTGCACGGCATCCTTCACCGAGATCGAGAACGTCAGCGCCTGCGGGTCGGCGTTGCCGATGTCTTCGGAGGCGGCGCGCACGAGGCGGCGGGCGATGTACATCGGGTCCTCGCCCCCTTCCAGCATCCGCACCAGCCAGTAGACCGCGGCGTCGGCGTCACCGTTGCGGATCGACTTGTGGAGCGCGGAGATGATGTTGTAGTGCTGCTCGCCCGTCTTGTCGTACATCAACGACCGGCGCTGCAGAATGGCGTTGAGCTTCGGCACGTCGATCGGGCTGTCCGCGGCGGAGGCGGTCTCGATGACCAGCTGCAGGCTCGTGAGCGACTGCCGCGCATCGCCGGCGGACGTCGCGGCAATCATCTCCAGCGCATCGTCCGTCAGCGCGATGCCGAACTTCCGCACCGACGGCTCTTCCATGGCCCGTTGCAGGATGGTCAGCACCTGCTCGCGCTCGAGCTGTGGAATGACCACCACCTTCGAGCGCGAGAGCAGCGCCGAATTGACCTCGAACGACGGGTTCTCCGTGGTCGCGCCGATCAGGATGATGTCGCCCGCTTCCACGTAGGGGAGGAAGGCATCCTGCTGGGCCTTATTGAAGCGGTGGATCTCGTCGATGAAGACGATCGTCTTCGACCCGCGCGCCTGCCGGCTCTTGCGGGCCTCCTCCATGATCGCCTTGATGTCCTTGATCCCGCTGGAGGTGGCGGAGAAGGTCACGAAGCGCGCCTTGGTGGTCTTGGCGATGATCCGCGCCAGCGTGGTCTTCCCCGACCCCGGCGGCCCCCAGAAGATCATCGAAGGGATGCGGTCGGTCTCGATCGCGTTCCGCAGGAATCGTCCCTTGCCGAGGAGATCCTCCAGGCCCACGACGTCTTCCAGCAAGGAAGGGCGGAGACGCTCTGCCAGCGGAGCGTCGCCCGGCGCCGAGATGGGGCCGAAGTCGGCGTTGTCGAAGAGGGAGCCGGTCATGGGTGGAAAGAAGCGAAATGTTGAATGGTGAATGTTGAATGTTGAATGTTGAATTGCCCCCACCCGAGCCCGTGCCAGGTCCCCAATTCAACATTCAACATTGAGCATTCAACATTCAACATTTCCCCAGCCCTCACGCCAGCAACGAAAAATCCAGATTCCCACCCGAAACCACGATCGCCACCGCCCCGCGGGGACAGATCTTCCCCGCCACCAGCGCCGCGATCCCCAGTGCGCCGGTCGGCTCGATCACCAGTTTGGTGCGATACATCGCCCACTTCACCGTCTCGAGCAACACCTCGTCATCCACGCTCACCACATCGCGCACCCGTTCGCGGATGATCGCGAAGTTGCGCGTACCGATGGCAAGGGTGCGGGCGCCGTCGGCGATGGTGTTCGGCGGGTCGATGGTGACGATGGCGCCGGTGCGGAAGGACTGCTCGCCGTCGTTGCCGGCGGCCGGCTCTACTCCGTATACCTCGATCGAAGGATTGAGCGACGTCGCGGCCAGGGCGGTGCCGGAGAGCAGTCCGCCGCCGCCGAGGGGCGTGATCACCGTCGTCACCTCCGGCCACTCCTCCACGATCTCCAGGCCGACCGTACCGGCGCCGGCGATGATCCGGTCGTCGTCGAAGGGGGGGAGCACCGCCGCTCCGGTCTTATCGGCGATCTCGCGGGCGACGGTGTCGCGCGTGGCGGAGGTCACCCCGGCCTGCACGACCTTCGCGCCGTACGCCTCGGTGGCCAGGACCTTCGACTGCACGGAGTTCTCCGGCATGACGATCGTTGCCGGCATGCCGAGGACCTTCGCCGCGAGGGCCACGCCCTGCGCGTGATTGCCGGAGGAAAACGCCACCACGCCGCGCCAGCGCTCGGCCTCCGGAATCTGCAGGAGCGCGTTCATGGCGCCGCGGATCTTGAACGACCCGGCGCGCTGCAGGTTCTCGCACTTGAGCCGCACCTCGACACCAAAGCGCTCCGACAGCGAGCGGCTGGCTAGGAGGGGAGTGCGGTGGATGTGCGGAGCGATGCGGGCGGCGGCGGCACGGATCGCGGCCAAGTCGATGTGCAAGCTGGTATTTGGCGAACTCACCCGGCGCAGTATAAACTCCTGTGCGACACGGCACAGCCACGTCGACGACGCCGATTATTTGATTCTCCCGCGGTTCGGGAGTATCGTCTCGGCGACGTCTTCCGTCACGCGGCAGCACCAAGGTCATACTCGGGTTGGAGGTTGGGGTTATGTGGAGATGGGTTACCCGCGGCCTGGTTCTCACCTTATTCGCGGCGCTTTTCGCGCCCGCGCTACTCGCACAGGCACAGTTTGCCGGGGATGTTGATCTCCCCGATCCGACTCGGATTCATTCCGGTTTCATCTTCGTCCGGGGCTGGGCACTCGATCCGGGTCAGGTGACCCGTGTCGAGCTGTACGTCGACGATCAGTTCCAGCAGGTGGCCACCACGGCCCTGCCGCGCATCGACGTCGAAGAGGCCTTCCCGAACTACCCCGGCATCCAGAGCACCAAACCGGGCTTCGAGACCGCCTTCCTGGCCAGCCGGTTCACCAATGGTCCGCACACCGTCGAGATGCGGGTGTACACGAGCGACGGCGAGGTGCATTTCCTCGGCCGGCGCACGATCAACATCAACAACTCGATCAATCAGTCGCCCGTCGGTGCCCTCGATATCCCGGACGCTGCCGGCGTGAAGAACGCGGTCGGCTCGTTCCCGGTCCTCGGCTGGGCCATCGATACGGACGGCATCCGCAAGGTCGAGGTCCAGGTGGACGGCGCGATCCTGCAGAACGCCATCTACGGTGACGTACGGCCCGACGTCGGCGGTACCTACGCCGATTACCCGCAGGCCATGCTCAGCGGCTACGTGGCGCAGATCGACACGACGCGGATCCAGAACGGCGTGCACACCCTCACGGTCGTGGCATCCGACAACGAGGGGACGTCTCGCACGATCGGCCGGCGCACGGTGCAGGTCATCAACAACGATCTTTTCCTCGCGCCATTCGGCTATCTCGACGAGCCGCTGCGCGACGCGGTCCTCTACGGCACGAGCTGCGAGGATAACGACGTCATCATCTCGCCGCCGGTCCGCCCCGAGGAGCACATCACGCCGATCCGCGGCTGGGCGCTCGATCTCGGTACGCGTGTCGATACCGGCCGCGTGGCGTACGCTGAGCTGCTCATCGACGGCGTGCCCTGGCTCAGCACCGACAACTGCGCGCAGGTCTTCGGCGGCTTCGCCAACTGCTACGGCTTCCCCCGCTACGACGTAGCCCGCTATTACCCGACCTATCCGGACGCGCTCCGGAGCGGCTTCCTCTTCACGCTCGACGTCGGCGCGCTCATCGTGGCCGGTGTCCGCCCGGGCAACCACACCATGAAGGTGCGCGTGGGCGATCGCGAGCAGACGTTCGCCGACCTGCCGAACCACGACGGCATCCCGGTCTGGTTCCAGTGCGCCGGCTCCAGCACCGACTTCCCGGCGGTCGGCTACATCGACTTCCCGACGAAGTTCGATTACATCGGCGGCGACGTGGTCTTCCGCGGCTGGGCTCTCGATGAGAACTCCGGCGTCGAGGCCGTGCAGATCGTGATCGACGGCACGTTCGTCGGCACCGCGCAGTACGGCTTCGCCCGTCCCGACATCGACGACGCCTTCCCGCAGGCCTTCGGCGCGATCAACTCCGGCTGGGCGTTCACGATGGACACCCGCAAACTCGGCAACTCGCGCCACCGCCTCACCGTCCGCGTCGT
>JAXDJK010000029.1:0-2566 GCA_034665665.1 Acidobacteriota bacterium | reverse complement strand
TGATTCAACCGCCAACCGCCAACCGCCAACTGCCAACCGCCAACTATTTTTTCCAGCGCAGGATCGGCTGCCGCGCTGCCCGCGCCTCATCCAGCCGGCGTACCGGCGTCGTATGCGGGGCGCTGCGGACGAGCTCGGGGCGTTCCTCGGTCTCGCGGGCGATGGCCAGCATGGCGTCGCAGAAGGCGTCCAGCTCTTCTTTCGGCTCGCTCTCGGTCGGCTCGATCATCAGCGCGCCCGAGACGATCAGCGGGAAGTAGATGGTCGGCGGGTGGAAGCCGTAGTCCATCAGCCGTTTGGCGATGTCCAGCGTGTGGACGTCCTTGCCGACCTGGTTCTTGTCCGAGAAGACCACCTCGTGCAGTGAGGGAGCGTCATACGGCAGGTGGTAGGCCTTCTTCAGGCGCGCCCGGATGTAATTCGCGTTCAGCACGGCGATCTGCGCGATGCGGCGGAGTCCCGTGGGACCCATCGAGCGCATGTAGGTGAGGGCGCGCACCAGCACGTTGAAGTTGCCGTTGAAGGCGCGCATCCGGCCAATCGACTCCGGGTGATTGAAATCGAGGAAGAACTTGCCGTCCTCGCCGCGCTCGACGGTCGGCGTCGGCAGGAACGGCACGAGGCGCTCGCTGACGCCCACCGGACCGGCGCCGGGACCGCCGCCGCCATGAGGCGTGGAGAAGGTCTTGTGCAGATTGGAGTGGATGCAATCGATGCCCATGTCGCCCGGGCGGGCGATGCCGACGAAGGAGTTCAGGTTGGCGCCGTCGCAGTACAGGTAGGCGCCCTTGGCCCGCAGGATCTCCGACATCGCCTTGATGTCGCTCTCGAACACGCCGAGGGTGTTCGGGACGGTGATCATCAGCGCGGCCACGTCTTCCGTCACCGCCGCTTCCAGCGTGGAGAGGTCGACCGTGCCGCGGCTGTTGGACTTCAGCTCCTTGATCTCATACCCGGCGAAGGCCGCGGAGGCGGGGTTGGTGCCGTGCGCGGAGTCGGGGATGAGGATGTACTTGCGGGCGTTGCCGGTCTTGGCCAGCGCCTTGTGGATCATGAGGATACCGGTCAGCTCCCCATGCGCGCCGGCCACCGGCTGCAGGGTCACACGCGGCAGCCCGAAGATCTCCTTCAGCGTCTGCTCGAGGTGCCACAGCAGCTCGAGGTTGCCCTGCACCTGATGATCCGGCTGCAGCGGGTGCGACAGCGCGTAGCCGGGCGTGCGGGCGATCTCCTCGTTGATGCGCGGGTTGTGCTTCATCGTGCACGAGCCGAGGGGGTAGAGGCCCGCGTCGATCGACAGGTTCAGCTTCGAGAGGCGCGTGAAGTGGCGGATGACGTCCGGCTCCGAGACTTCGACTTCGTCGACGATCTCGTCGCGCCGCAAGGCGGCGGGGAGCACGTCATCCAGCGACTGCTCCGGCACGTCCAGCTCCGGGAGCTGATAGCCGCGGCGGCCGCGCTTGGAGCGCTCGAAGATCAGCAGCTCCATGGCGGAGTTCTGGGCCACGTCGCGCTGCGCGGCGTCCGGTGTTTCGATGGTGGTGGTCATCGGGTTTCCCTCGAGATGGCGGCCGTGAGCGCGGCGGCGAAGCGGTCCAGCTGCTCCTTTGTGTGCAGCTCGGTCACGGCCACGAGGAAGTCGTTCGGATGCCCTTCGTAGAAGCCGCCCAGCGGGATGCCGCCGAGGATCTTCTCGTGCTCCAGGTCCGCCAGGATCTGCTCGGCCGGGAAAGGCGTCCGCACCACGAACTCGTTGTAGACCGGGCCGGCAAACGGCAGCTCGATGGTCTGCACGCTGCGCAGTTTATTGCGCAGGTACGCTGCCTTCTGCAGGCACTGCGTAGCCACTTCGCGCAAGCCCTCTTTGCCGAGTAGCGAGAGGTACATGTTGGCGGCCAGCGCGATCAGCGCCTCGTTCGTGCAGATGTTCGAGGTGGCCTTGCCCCTGCGGATATGTTGCTCACGTGTCGCGAGCGTGAGCACGTAAGCGCGCTTGCCATCGACATCGACCGTCTCGCCGACCAGGCGACCAGGCATGTGGCGCTTGAGGATGTCGCGCACCACCATGAAGCCGACGTACGGACCGCCGAACTGGGTCGGTACGCCCCAGGCCTGCCCTTCACCGACGCAGATGTCGAAGCCGTGCTGTCCCGGAGGGGCCACGATGCCGAGGCTGGTGGCCTCGGTGATGACCGAGATCTTCGTGACGGCCGTGGCAGCTTTGTCGATGGCGTCGTTGTCCTCGAGCACGCCGAGAAAGATCGGAGACTGAACGGCCAGCGAGAACGCGCCGTCGAGCTGGCCCGCGAGCGCGTCCAGGTCGAGACGGCCATCGGCCGTCCAGCCCACTTCCACGATCTCCAGCCCGAGGTTCTGCACGTAGGTGCGCAGCGTGGCCAGGTAATGCGGGTGGATCGACTTCGCGACGAGGACCTTCTTCTTGCCCTTGGCCAGCCGCTCCGCCAGGAGCACGGCCTCACAGAGCGCGGTCGAGCCGTCGTAGAGCGAGGCGTTGGCCACGTCGAGACCGGTCAGGAGGCACTGGTGGGTCTGGTATTCGAAGATG
>JAXDJK010000028.1:0-3388 GCA_034665665.1 Acidobacteriota bacterium | reverse complement strand
GCTGAACTTCGTGCCGCAGATCGCCATGGCCCGGGTGTCGCTCAACAAGGTCAACGCCCTCTTCAAGCAGATCCCGGAGGAGCCGGTTTCGCATTCGGCGCTGGAGAAGCCGCGCGAGTGGTCGGTAATGCGCCTCGATCAGGTCGCGTATCAGTACGCCACCAAGAACGGCGATGCCGGCTTCACCGTCGGCCCGGTCGACCTCGAGCTCGTGCGCGGCGAAGTGACCTTCATCGTCGGCGGCAACGGCTCCGGCAAATCCACGATGAGCAAGATCATCACCCAGCACTACATGCCGACGCATGGCGCCGTCTACTTCGACGACCAGAAGGTGACGCTCGACAACCTCAGCCTCTTCCGCGAGGACATCGCCGCCATCTACTCCGATTACTACCTGTTCGACCGCGTACTGCGCGGCGGACGCCGGCGCGACGACATGCTGCAGCAGCGGGTCGACGAGATGCTCCGCGAGTTCGCGCTCGACCACAAGGTCAAGTTCCAGGGCGGCAAGTTCTCGTCGATCGCGCTCTCGGACGGCCAGAAGCGCCGCCTGGCGCTGATCGTCTCCTTCATCGACGACAAGAAGCTCTATCTCCTCGATGAATGCGCCGCCGATCAGGACCCGCATTTCAAGCAGGTCTTCTACCGCAAGGTTCTGCCGGAGCTCCGCGCCCAGGGGAAAGCGGTGGTGGTCATCAGCCACGACGACCGTTACTTCGACGTGGCCGACAAGCTCATCGTCATGGAAGACGGAATGATCACCAGGGTGGAGACGCGCAAGTCGCTCGACGCCGAGATGAGAGAGATCGCAATCGAATTCGCAGGGGTCGAAGCATGAGTATTCCGGAATCACAGTTCCCGCTGACGCTCGCGCAGCAGGACATTTACTTCGACCAGCTGCACGCGGCGGAGAGCCCGCGCTACAACATCGGCGGGTACATCCGCTTCGGCGCCATGGACGTGGCGCGCCTCGAGCGCGCGCATGGCCGCATGGTGGCCAGCCACGACGCATTCGGGCTGCGCATCGACGCCTCCGGCGCGACGCCGATGCAATACGTCGACGGCGCACGCACGCTGTCGCTGGCGCACGTCGATCTCTCCGGGACTCCGGATGCGTCCGCGGCCGCGGATGAGTGGCTGCGGCAGACCTTCACCACGCTGCTGCCGCTCGACCGTTGCGAGCTGTTCCGAGCTTCGCTGCTGAAGCTTTCGGACAGCGAGTATCGCTACGTGGTCGTCGCCCATCACCTGATGATCGACGGCTGGGGCTTCTCGAACCTGGCGCGCGTGCTCGGCGAGCTGTATCAGGCCGATGCCCGCGGAGAAGAAGTGCTCGGCGAAGACCGTTCCTCCTGGCAGACGCGCGCGGCGGATGACGCCGAATACGTCAGCAGCTCCCGTTACGCGGCGAGCGGCAGCTACTGGACGGAGCATTGCACCCCGCTGCCGGAGCCGACGCTCACACCCTTCCACCGCGCCCGCTTCGACGGGAAGAAGCTCGTCACGAGCGGCCGCAAGGCATTCTTCCTCTCGCGCGGCGAATACAACCGTCTCCTGGCCGCCGCGGACGCAATGGGCGTCGGCATCTCCGCCTGGTTCACCGCGCTCCTGGCCGGCTACTTCCACAAGCTCACCGGCCAGAACCGCCTGATCCTCGGCATCCCCACGCACAACCGCAAGACCTACCAGCAGAAGCGGCAGATCGGCGTCTACATCGGCGTCAACCCGCTGGCCATCGACCTCGAGAGCAGTGACTCGTTTGGCGACGTGGCCCGCCGCATCCAGCAGTCGCAGAAGAAGAACTACCGCCACTCGCGCTACCCGATCGGCCACGCCATCCGCGAGCTCGGTGTGCTCGATTCCTCGCGCCGCCTCTACGACGTCGGCTTCAACTACCTCCGCCTGGACAGCAAGTTCCGCATCGGCGACGAAGTGGTCGAGATCCGGTACCTCAGCCACGAGCACGAGGCCACGCCGCTCAGCGTGACGCTCTTCGAGAACGGCGACGAGCAGCCGGTCGAGATCCAGTTCGATTACAACCACGCCTACTTTGACAAAGACGAGGCCACGCTCCTGGCGCACCGCTTCGGCTTCCTCGTCGACGATGCGCTCCGCCGCGGCGACTTCGCCATCGGCACGCTGACCACCGTCGCGCCGGTCGACGAACAGATCATCACGCCGGGCGACGACACCCCGTTCCCGCAGCAGCGCATTCACGAGCTGTTCGAAGCGCAGGCCGCGGCCACGCCGGATGCGATCGCACTCGTGGCGAACAATGAGACGCTGAGCTACCGCGAGCTGAACGAGCGCGCCAACGCCATCGCCCATTCGCTCATCGCCCGAGGGGTGACCGCGGGCGAGCTGGTGGCCATCTGCGTCGAGCGCTCCGTCGAGAACATCGCCGGCACACTGGGCATCCTCAAGGCGGGCGCGGCGTACCTGCCGCTCGATCCGTCGTACCCGGAGCAGCGTCTCCAACAGATGCTGGACGACAGCGGCGTGCGGGTCGTCCTGCGCAAGGAAGACCTCACCGGCGACGGCCATGCCGTCACCAACCCTGCCATCGCCGGTACGCCCGGCGATCTCGCGTACGTGATGTACACCTCCGGCTCGACCGGCCTGCCGAAGGGCGTCATGGTCGAGCATCGCGGCGTGGTCCGGCTCGTGGCCGGCAATCACTACGTCCCGCTCGATGCACAGACGCGCATGCTGCAGGTCTCCACGACCGCGTTCGACGCGGCCACGTTCGAGATCTGGGGCAGCCTCCTCAACGGCGGGCAGCTCGTGCTCTATCCCGAGCCGCTCATCGATCTGACCGTCCTCAATGACACGATCGACCGCCACGCCATCAACACCGTCTGGCTCACGGCTGGCCTGTTCGAGCAGTGGAGCTATCTGCTGCCGAAGACCTCGTCGCTCCGCTATGTCCTCGCGGGCGGCGATGTGCTCAGCCCCGCCGCCGTGGCGCGCGTTTACCGCGCGCTGCCGGACCTCACGGTCATCAACGGCTACGGCCCGACCGAGAACACGACTTTCACCTGCTGCTACGCCATCCCCCGCACCGCCGACCTTTCGCGTCCGATCCCCCTCGGCACGAACATCAATGGCACGTCGCTGCACGTCCTCGACCGCACCGGCAAAGCCGTGCCGGTCGGCACGGCCGGCGAGCTGTACGCCGGTGGCGCCGGCCTGGCCCGCGGCTACTGGAATCAGCCGGCGCTCACCGCCGAGAAGTTCGTCAGCATTGCCGGGCAGCGTCTCTACCGCACCGGCGATCTGGTTCGCTTCCTCCCCGACGGCACCCTCTCCTTCCTCGGGCGCATCGACAACCAGGTCAAGATCCGCGGCTTCCGCATCGAGCCGGGTGAAATCGAAGTGCAGCTCGGGC
>JAXDJK010000027.1:0-4118 GCA_034665665.1 Acidobacteriota bacterium | reverse complement strand
GCTGATCGTCGTGCCGGTCGGCATCGTCATCGCGCTCGGCCTCCTGCTGCGCGACCGTCTCTGCAAGCCGGGCAAGACGATTTACAAACGGGTCAAACCGGGTCGCATCCTGAGCGGCGTCTGCCTCGGCCTCTCCGAAACATTGCGTGCGCCCGTGCTCATCGTGCGCGTCGTGTTCGTCGCTTTCTTCCTCGCGAACGGCATCGGCCTCTGGATCTACCTTTTCCTCATGCTCCTCATGCCGCTCCATCCCGACGACCGCCAGTACCTCTGGCGATTCCGGATCATGCGCGCTTTGCGCCGCGAGGACTGACCGCCCCGGTTTCCCGGTACCATGCGCGCCGAATGGCTCGTAAGAAGCGGGTGGTCGGGACGGCCGGCCACATCGATCACGGCAAGACCTCGCTCGTCCGGGCGTTGACCGGTGTGGATACGGACCGGCTGCCGGAGGAGAAGCGGCGGGGGATCACGATCGACCTCGGGTTCGCGAGCTGGTTCACGGACGACTACCAGATCGGCTTCATCGACGTCCCGGGGCATGAGCGGTTCGTCAAGAACATGCTGGCCGGGATCGGCGGGATCGATTCGGCGCTGCTGGTCGTGGCGGCGGACGAGTCGATCAAGCCGCAGACGCGGGAGCATTTCGCGATCTGCCGGCTCCTCGGGATTCCCACGGGGCTGGTGGCGGTGACGAAGAGCGATCTGGTGGACCGCGACATCCTGGAGCTGGTGCGGCTGGAGGTCGAAGATCTCGTGGCCGGCAGTTTCCTGGCCGGCAAGCCGATCGTGGCGGTGAGCAGCACTACCGGCGCGGGGCTCGATGATCTCCGCGCGGCGCTGCTCGAATCGGTAGCCTCCGTGGAAGATCGCGACGCCACCACGCGCGTGTTCCGCCTCCCCATCGATCGCGTGTTCACCATGAAGGGCTTCGGCTCCGTGATCACCGGGACGACGTACTCGGGCCGGGTCAACGTGGAAGACGAGGTGGAGGTGCTGCCGGGCGGGAAGCGCAGCCGCGCCCGCGCGGTGCAGGTGCACAGCGAGCCGCGCGAGTTCGCCTCGGCCGGCGAGCGAACCTCGATGAACCTCTCCGACATCGCGCTCGAGGAGCTGCACCGCGGACATCAGGTGCTGCATCCGAATACACTCCGGCCGTCGCAGATCGTCACGGCGAAGCTCGATCTGCTCCCCGATGCGAAGCCGCTCAAGGAGCAGACACGCATCCGCTTTCACCATCTCTCCTCGGAGCTCCTCGGCACGCTGCGCTTCGTCGACGAAACGGGCGATGAGCTGAAACCAGGCGCGAGCGCGTTCGTGCAGATCCGCCTGGAAGCGCCGGTGGTGGCAGTGGCGGGCGACCGCTTCGTGATCCGCCGCTATTCGCCGGCCTTCACCATCGGGGGCGGCGTGGTCCTCGACGCGCACCTCGGCAAGCTCAGTCGCGGCACGCGGCCGGAGATCCGGGAGACGCTGGAGCACGGGACGCTGATCGAGCGCGTCGAGCTGATGGCCAAGCTGGCCGGCATGCGCGGCCTGGCCATCGACGAGGTACAGGCCCGGACCGGCATCACCAAAGCGACGCTGGCGAAGGAGCTGAAGAAGCTGACGCAGCTGGCCGACGTGGGCGACCGGCGCTGGCTGCATCACGACGTCATCGCCGACTTCCGCAAACGGTCCATGGAGTTTCTGACGCGTTACTTCCAGCAGAACAAGATGGCGGTGAACGTACCCAAGGGCGAGTTCGTGCAGAAGCTCCTCCCCGCGGGAGCGGACGGCGCACTGGTGAACTTCCTCCTGCAGGACCTGCAGCGCGAGAAGATCGTGGCGCTGCAGGCGGACGCGCTGGATATCCCCGGCCGCTCGAAGACGCTCGGCGGCGCGGAAGGCGAGCTGGCGCGCGCCATCGAAGCGAAGTACCTGGAGGCGGGGCTGCAGACGCCACCGACGTCGGAGATCATCAAGGCCATCCCGCAGCGTCCGAAGGTGATCGAAGGGGTGATCTCGTACCTGGTGAAGCAGGGCACGATCTCGCGTCTCGCCGAAGGGGTCTACCTGCACCGCGACGTGCTGGCGGCGGCGCGCGAGAAGCTGGCGGCGGCAAAGAAGGGCGAGACCATAGACGTGGCCACGTTCAAGGATTTTTTCGGCATCTCGCGAAAAGTGGCGATCCCGCTGCTGGAGTGGCTGGACAAGTCGGGCGCGACGAAGCGGGTCGGCGACTCGCGCATCGTGATGTAGCTACTTTTTCGCGGCAGGCCTCGGCTTCGGCGTCTTGTCGGTGTAGTCCTTCGGCACGGACAGCAGCGAGCCGGCCACGTTCTGCTGGGCGATACCGAGCACCGTGTGCTCGACCACGTGCTTCCCCTTGCCATAGGCGATCTCCGCACGATCGAGGAGCGGGTAGCCGCGGACCTTGGCCAGCGCTTCATCGACGGCGCGATGCATCGGCGCGAGCGGCGAGGGCGCCGGCTCACTGAGATGCATCATCGCGTAGAGCTCGTCCGGAATGGCGGGATGCGGAGCGATCCAGAGCTGGCGCCGGTAGGCGCCAAGCTCGATCACCGACTTGCGCGCCTGGATGCCGAGGAACGGTCGAGTGTCGGCGGTGGCGGAGAAACGCGCCGGCGGGTAATGGGCCGGCAGAGCACCGGCCGTGACGGCCCGGCGGCTCTCGAGCACCTGGTCGAACGATTCAGTGCGGTACGTCCTGGCCACGTCATCGACGAAGGTGACGGTGCGCGCCTTCACGTCGTAGAGGCGCCACGTGTCCAGCTCGTTCGTGTTGCGCGCGCGGCCGTCGAGGACCACCAGCGTGTGCGTAAACGTCTTCCTGGCCGGTTCGATGACGGTGCGGATGGTCACGACCGTGGCACGCACCTGCGGTCCGGCCGCAACCGGCTTTACCGGCTGCCGCGGCGCCGGTTTGCACGTCACGCAAAGGACGGCCAGAAGGATCAGGAGGCGTCGGTGAGTCACTCTTTCGCGTCGTACCAGCTCTTGCCGTAGTGCGAGTCCACCGCGAGGGGCACGGCGAGCGGGTAGATATTCTCCATGGTCTCTTTCACGATTCCGGCCACGTCCTCAGCTGCTTCATCGGCCACTTCGAAGACGATTTCGTCGTGCACGGTCAGCAACATACTGGCCCGCGTCCCTTCCAGTTTGCGGTCGAGGGCGATCATGGCCAGCTTCAGCAAATCGGCGGCCGTTCCCTGGATTGGTGCGTTCGTGGCCATCCGCTCGGCGTTGCCGCGCACCGTGAACGAACGGTTCTGGATCTCCGGAATGTAACGGATCCGGCCGAAGAGCGTCTTGACCTTGCCGGTCGCGCGCGCGTCTTCGAGCGTGCGGTCGAGGAACTCCTGGATCTTCGGATAGCGCGAAAAGTAGGCGTCGATCCAGTCTTTGGCCTGGGCGGTAGAGATGTTCAGCTCATTCGACAGGCGGAAGGCCGACATGCCGTAGAGCACGCCGAAGTTGATGGTCTTCGCCGCGCGCCGCTGCTCGGCCGTCAGCTCCGCTTCCGGGATGTCGAACATCTTCGAGGCCGTGGCGCGATGGATGTCCGCGCCGCGGTGGAAGGTCTCGATCAGCGACTCGTCGCCGGACATGTGCGCGAGCACGCGCAGCTCGACCTGCGAGTAATCGGCCGACAGCAGCACGTGGCCCTCGTCGGCGACGAACGCTTTGCGGATCTCGCGGCCGGTCTCGGTACGGATGGGGATGTTCTGCAGGTTCGGGTCGGATGATGACAACCTCCCCGTGGCCGCCACCGCCTGGTTGAAGGTCGTGTGCACCCGCCCGTCCGCACCGACCATGAGCGGCAGGGCGTCGATGTACGTTCCCTTCAGCTTGTGCAGCTCGCGATGCTGGATGATCAGCGCCGGCACTTCGAACCCGTGCTCCGCCAGCTCCTGCAGCACGTCCGCGGAGGTCGACCAGCTCTTGGTGGTCTTGGTCTTCTTCAGCACCGGGTACTGCAGCTTCTCGAACAGGATGTGCCCGAGCTGCTGCGGTGAATTAATGTTGAACTCCGTGCCGGCGGCGGCGTAGATGCGCTGTTCCAGGTCGGCGATCTGCGTGCCCATGGTGTTGGACATGACCCGCAGCATCCCGGTGTC
>JAXDJK010000026.1:0-6060 GCA_034665665.1 Acidobacteriota bacterium | reverse complement strand
GGTTGGGTGATGCCACGTGCGCTGCTCAGGGATGTAAAAAAGCGGCAGAAAGCTGCCGGCAGTCCAAACGCTTCGCGTAGTCCCTTCGCGATTCCGGCCTGAACCTGCGAGCGTCGTTCGGGAGCGCGGGCGTCCTCGGCCGCAGGGCCCACAGGCGTCTCGCCTGTGCGTTCAAACGCGTACCCGGATACACGTACAGGCGAGACGCCTGTGGGCCCTGCGGCCGGGACGGCCGCGCTCCCGGCGCGTGTACGACGTCGGGCCGTCAGGACAGGATCGCGCGCACCACGTCCCCCGCCCGTTTCGGGGCGCCAGCGGGGTCGCCGTCGGCGATGGCGCGGACGATGGCGCTGCCGACGACGATGGCGTCGCAGCGGGTGCGGAGGAGCTGGTAGTGCTCGTGTTTGGAGATGCCGAAGCCGACGGCCACAGGTTTGCGGAGCTTGGCGCGGATTTCGTCCAGGCGCGTCAGCAGTGCGGGATCGAGGTCGTTGCGGGTGCCGGTGACGCCGGTGGTGGAGACGTAGTAGACGAAACCGTCCGAGGCGCGGTCGATGGTGCGGATGCGGAAGTCGCTGGAGGTGGGGGCGAGGAGGAAGATCGTGCCGAGGCCGTGGGTGCGCAGGTCGGTGCGGAACTGGTCGGCCGCTTCGGGCGGAAGGTCGGTCAGGAGCAGCGCGTCGATGCCGGCCGCCTTCGCGTCGCGGCCGAACGGCTCGGCGCCGTAGCGCAGGATCGGGTTGAGATACGAGAAGGCGATCAGCGGGACCTCGACACCGGCATCACGCAGGGTGCGGGCGATGGTGAAGACGTGCCTGGTGTTCGTGCCGGCGGCGAGCGCGCGCTGGGCAGCTGCCTGGATGGTGGGGCCGTCGGCGATCGGGTCGGAGAAGGGGATGCCGAGCTCGATGGCGTCGGCGCCGGCGCGGACGAGCTCCTGCACGATGGCCACGGTGTCGGCGTCGCCGCAGGTGACGTAGGCGATCAGGCCGCAGCGCTGCTCTTTCTTGAGCCGGCGGAAGAGCGAGGTGATGCGCTTCATCGCTGGGCGCTTCCTCGCAGCTCCAGCGCGGCAATCTGAGGGACGTCTTTGTCGCCCCTGCCGGAGAGGTTGACCACGACGATCTGATCCCGTGCGATGGCGCTGCCGTTGCGCAGCAGCCAGCCGAGGGCGTGGCTGGATTCGAGCGCCGGAATGATCCCCTCGCTCTCACAGAGCTTGTGGAACGCTTCGAGCGCGAGGTCGTCGCTGCAATCGTGGTATTCGACCCGCCCGATCTCCTGCAGGTACGCGTGCTCGGGGCCGATGGAGGGGTAATCTAGACCGGCGGAGATGGAGTGCGTCTCCGCGATCTGCCCGAACTCGTCCTGCAGCACCATCGAGCGTGTGCCGTGCAGCACGCCGAGGGCGCCGCCGGAGAAACGCGCGGCGTGCTCGCCGATACCTGTGCCGCGGCCGCCCGCTTCGATGCCGATCATGCGGATGCCTTCATGCTTGAGCATCTCGTAGAACAGGCCGATGGCGTTGGAGCCGCCGCCGACGCAGGCGATGGCGACGTCCGGCAGCGCGCCGGTGCGCTTCTTGAGCTGCACGAGCGCCTCGCGGCCGATGACGGACTGGAAGTCGCGCACCACCATCGGATAGGGGTGCGGACCGAGGACCGAGCCGATGATGTAGTGCGTGGTGCGGACGTTCGTGACCCAGTCGCGAATCGCTTCGTTGATGGCGTCCTTCAGCGTGCGGGTGCCGCTGGTGACCGGCACGACTTCCGCGCCGAGGAGGCGCATGCGGAAGACGTTCGGCTCCTGCCGGGCCATGTCCACCTCGCCCATGTAGACCATGCACTGCAGGCCGAGGAGCGCGCAGGCGGTGGCGGTGGCCACGCCATGCTGGCCCGCGCCGGTCTCCGCGATCACGCGCTGCTTGCCCATGCGCTTGGCGATGATGGCCTGGCCGATGGCGTTGTTGATCTTGTGCGCGCCGGTGTGGTTGAGGTCTTCGCGCTTCAGGAAGAGGCGGAAGCCGCCGCCGCAGAGCTCCGCGAAGCGCTGCGCTTCGGTGAGCGCGGTCGGGCGGCCGACGAAGTTGGCCAGCACGTCATCGAGCTCATCGCGGAAGGAGCGGTCGCGCTTGAGCTTGCGGTAGGCGCTCTCGAATTCTTCGAGCGCGGCCATGAGGGTCTCGGGAACGAATTTGCCGCCGAACGTGCCGAAGTAGCCGTGGCGATCGGGAAGAATGGTGGTCATGCTCGTCTCACTCGCTCGAAAAGGCTGCGCAGTTTTTGATGGTCTTTGATTCCCGGCTCGGCTTCGACGCCGCTGGCCAGGTCGATCGCGTCGGGCCGCGCCAAACTCACGGCCGCGCCGACGTTCTCGGGCGTGAGGCCGCCCGCGAGGAAGAACGGCTTGCTGCGCGGGTACATGGCCAGCAGCGACCAGTCGAAGCGCCGCCCCGTGCCGCCGGAGCGGCGCTCGTCGTACGTATCGAACAGCAGCCACTCCGCGCTCGGGACGGAGGTGGTGTCGGGCAGTGTGTCGCCCACGCGGAAGCTCTTCACCGTCGGAAGGTCGAGGGTGCTGATGTCTTCTTCGCTCTCGGTGCCGTGCAGCTGCACGAGATCGAGCCCGGCCACCGCCGCAACCTCGCGGATGTACTCGTTCGAGGCGTCGCGAAACACGCCGACAATCTTCGGCGGCTTCTCGCGTTGTCTCACGGCTCGAATGATCTCCGCGGCCTCCTCCGGCTCGACGAAGCGCGGCGTGGTCGGCACGAAGATGAACCCCAGAAAGTCAGCCCCGAGGCTGGCGCTGAGCACCGCATCCTCGGCGCGGGTGAGGCCGCAAATCTTGATCTTCGTCATGACTCCTCGCCTGTGACCAGCGCGCGCACGGCGGCGGCGCGATCCTTCTGCCGCAACAGCGATTCGCCGACCAGAAATGCATGAAAGCCGGCGGTACGCAGGCGGTCGATATCCTGGCGGACTTTGATCCCGCTCTCCGCAACGCGCAGCAGGCCGTCCGGCATTTTCATCGACAGCTGCTCCGACGTGCCGAGGTCCACGCGGAAATCGCGCAGGTCGCGGTTGTTCACGCCGATCAGCGGTGCACCAGCGGTGAGGGCGCGCTCGAGCTCGTCCTCATCGTGCACTTCCACTAGCGCGTCGCAACCGTACATGCCGAGTAGGCCGATGAAATCGCGCAGCTGATTGCTGCCGAGGAGCGACGCCAGCAGCAGGATTGCATCGGCGCCCGCGGCCACACCGCGCACGATCTGCGACGGCTCGACGATGAAGTCCTTCATGATGGCCGGGAGGCCGCTGGCGGCGCGGGCGCGGGCGATCCAGTCACGCGAGCCGTGAAAGAAGTCGCGCTCGGTCACGATCGACACGGCCGCCGCGCCACCGCGTGCGTAGTCGCGCGCGATCGTCTCGACGTCGGGATCAGGCTCGATCGGACCCGCCGAGGGCGACGCGGCCTTGATCTCGGCGATGACGTTGATGGCGTCGCGCCGCAGCGCGGTCGCGAATGCATGCGGCGTGCGCGAGGCGGCCATCTCTTCGGCGGCGCGCTTGTCTGCCTTCGGTTCTTCGCGCAGCCGTTGGCGCGTCCGGGCCACGATCTCGTCGAGCACCGTCGTCGCGCTCATGCTGCACCTCCGCGGTCGTTGGTCGCGTCGACGAGCTCCTGCAGTTTCGCCGCCGCGCGCCCGCTGTGGATCGAATCCTTGGCCAGGGCCGCGCCGTCGCGGATGGTCGGCGCGAGGCCGGCCACGTACAACGCCGCGCCGGCGTTGGCGATGACCACATCGTGCCGCGCGCCGTTCGCGCCACCCAGGATGGCGCGGGCGATGGCGGCATTCATGGTGGCGTCGCCGCCGGCCAGCTCGTCGATGTCGTGACGGCCGAGGCCCAGCTCCTCCGGCGTGACCTCGTACGAACGGACGGCGCCGTCGCGCACCTCACAGACATGCGTCGGCGCGGAGACGGAGATCTCGTCGAGGCCGTCGTGGCTGTGCACCACCAGCGCGTGCTCCGCGCCGAGGGCGGCCAGCACATGGGCCACCACCTCCACCAGCCGCGCCGCGTAGACGCCGAGGACCTGGCGGCGCGCGAAGGCCGGATTGGTGAGCGGACCGAGGACATTGAAGATCGTGCGCACACCCAGCTCGCGGCGCACGCCGGCCACCGCGCTCATGGCCGGATGCAGCTTCGGCGCAAAGAGGAAGGAGATGCCGGCGCGGCGGAGCACCGCGGACATGCGCACGGCGTCGAGATCGATCTGGACTCCCAGGGCGCTGAGCAGGTCGGCGCTCCCGCAGGAGGACGATACGGCGCGGTTGCCATGCTTGGCGACGTTCGCTCCCGCGCCGGCCGCCACGAGCGCCGCCAGTGTGGAGATGTTGAACGTGCCGCGGCCGTCACCGCCGGTGCCGCAGGTATCGACGAGCGTGGTGCGGTCGACGTCGAGCGGCGTGACCCGCGCGCGCATGGCCATGGCGGCGCCGGTGATCTCCTCCGGCGTCTCCCCTTTCATGCGCAGGGCGATCAGCAGCGCGCTCTTCTGGACGTCGGTGGCCTGGCCGTCCATGACCTGGCCGAAGACTTCGTACATCTCCTGGCGCTCGAGATGCTGGCCGTCCACGACCCGCTTGATGGCCTCGGCGATCATCGGAGCCCGCCGAGAAAATTGGCGATCAGCTGGTCGCCGCCGGTGGTGCCGTACGACTCGGGATGGAACTGGATCCCGAAGATGGGCCGCTCGCGATGGGAGATGGCCATGACGGCGCCGTCGTCGGTCTCGGCATCGACGGAGAAGCTCTCCGGCAGCGAGGCCAGGTCGACCACGAGGGAGTGATAGCGGGCGGTGCGCATGGGGTCGGGGCAACCGGCGAAGAGGCGCTCGCCCCGATGACGGACTTCACTGACTTTGCCGTGCACCGGCACGTCGCCGCGCAGGACCCGTGCCCCGAAGGCTTCGCCGATGGCCTGGTGCCCGAGGCACACGCCGAGGAGGGGGACATCCGTGTTTGCACGGATCAGATCGATGCAGCGTCCCGCCCGGGAGGGTGTGCCGGGCCCCGGCGAGATGACGATGGCCGTGGGCCGCGAAGCGAGCAGTGCCGCGGGGTCGAAGGCGTCGTTGCGGACCACCTCGACCCGCTCCCCCGCCAGCCGTTCGATCTGCTGGACGAGGTTGTAGGTGAACGAATCGTAGTTGTCGATGACGGTGATCATGTCCGGTTCCGTGTTCCTGGCGACTACCCAATCCCTGCGCGAATCGACAGGAACGCCATCACCACGGCACAAAATTCAGTTGCAGTTTATGACAAGCAACTAGCGCTCGATGGCCACCACGATGCCGGGCTCTTCGCCCTGCATGGTCAGCCGGAGCTTGGTCGACTCCAGCGGCAGGACGTCGAGCTGGTCGATATTCTTCATCTCCTTGCCGCTCTGGGCCATGCGCTGCATCTCTTCGCCCTTCGGCCAGAGCATGCGGTCGATGGAGCCGATGGCGGCGTTGTACTTTTCGACCGTGCCCTGCAGGGCTTTGCCGATGTTGGCGATGTGCTCCATCACCTTCACGAAGCGGTTGAAGAGCTCGACGCCGGCGTCGTGCATCTTCTTGGCGTTTTCTTCGGTGCGCTCGACTTTCCAGCCTGCGGCGACGGCGCGGAGGAGCGGGAGGAGAACGGTCGGCGAGGCGAGGTAGATCTTGCGCTCGACGGCGTACTCGAAGAGGGTGACGTCGGTGACGAGGGCGGCGGAGAGGAAGTGCTCGCCCGGCAGGTACATGACGGTGAAGTCGAGCGATTCGCCGACGCTGGCCTGGTACTCGCGCTTGCTGAGCGCGTCGATGTGCCGGCGCATGGTCTTGGCGTGTGCGGCCAGGAGCTCGCGTTTTTTTACTTCGTCCTGCTCGCTCGAGGCCTCGGTGTACTCGGCCAGGGGGGCCTTCGAATCGACGGCGATGACGCGCGAGTTCGGCAGGCGGACGATGAGGTCGGGGCGCAGGCGGCGGCCTTCGTCGTTGAGGAAGGTCTGCTGGACGTCGAAGTCGCAG
>JAXDJK010000025.1:0-4474 GCA_034665665.1 Acidobacteriota bacterium | reverse complement strand
GGCCGGGGAAAATCTGCCCTCGCCTGGTTGGAAGCGATGGCTGCACCGGATCGTGTTCGGCGACGACGGCGACACGGCTGTTCGAGCCGACGCGCTGCGCTTCCTTGAGAAGGTCTTCGCCGAATCGAAACAAATCATTGTCGCCGCCGAGGTAAAGCATCACCAGCCAATCCTGCGCGGGGGTGGGTGCGTAAGCCGTGCTCTCCATCTGTGTCCTCCAATTGCTGTCCTCTCGTGAGTGGGACAGCGATCGCTTTTTCACGAGGCGGGGAATTCGTCATTCACGGCGCACCAACGAATCGAGAGGCGCCGGGATTCGGCGATTCAAGGTCGGAGGAAGACATGGCTGAAGAAGGGAAGACGCAGCAGATTCTCATCCGTTTTCGTGGCATCTGCGCACACGTCGACGTGAAAGACGGTGAAGAGCCCGGCGGAACACGCCGGAAGAAAAAGCGGACCATTCTCCTGCGCCATCGCAACGGTGATGCGAACATCGAGCACCACACGGCGCATATCGAATTCTTCGCCGACGACGTGGACGCGTTCTCGCCGGACCTGAACGTGGTCAGCTATTCGCGAGTGGGAGTCGATGGCCGGCTGGCCCGAGTGGATCTGGCTGACGGCACGATCATCCGGCTCAAGAACACGCGGCCTGGCTTCGTCATGGAGTCCGCGAGCTACGGGCGCGATGTCCCGCATTTTACGAAGATTCTGCCGGAGCAGAACCGGGCCATCGCGGCGGGACTGGTCGGAGACATCGAGAATCTCGACACCGATCGAGCGGTGGCGGCGTTCGACATGCCGGAAGGGATCCTGGTGGCGGGCGAGCCCGAGGGGACGATCACTAGGTTCCAGAAGTCCGTCTCCTTTCCTCCCCAGCGCCTGGCGCGCTGGGCAGAGCTGCATGCCACCGTCGCCGAGGAGCCGATCGAGATCGAGCTGGTCACGAAGGCAGATGCCACGAGGCGCATTCAGTTCAAGGACAGCCTGCGGATGCTGACGATCGGCAACGAGCCGGAGCGGCTGATCCTCGGCCTGCTGCCCGAGAGCGTGCAGGGTGGTCACTCGCACGGCGATTCGGCAATCCCGCCGCAGCCGTCCGGCCACTTCATCCTGTATTACGACCTTCTGGAGAACCCGCCGAAGGACAGAGCGGTCCCAATCCCCACCCAACTCGGTGGCGCGGGCTGCACGAACAGCAACTACCCATGAGCGTCATCGCCTGGGAGGCGGTAACGGTCGCGTCCGCATCGGCTACCATGGGCGTCCGGAGGACGTCCTGGTGGCGATTCGATGGCGGCGGTGGCTGGCAGTCGTTGCTGCGGTCTCGGTCATCGGGATCGCAGCAACGACCGGCGCGCCCGGCCGGATGTCGGAAGTCGTGCTGCGGCTGCGGACGCGGATGGCCGTCGGGCGGCTGGTGGCGCGGCTGCGGCGGGAGCAGCTTCCGGTGGCGCGGTTTTCGGCGCTGGGGGTGAGCGGGGTCCGCTCGACGATGCGCGGTCCGGCGGATGCGGACGGGCAGACGCGCACGGGGGAGTTGCTGGACTTGGCGGGGAGCTCGTCGGAGCCCGAGGCGGTTGCGGCGGCGGCAGCGGCGCTGGCTGTCGGTGGGAGCGGACGGCAGGCGATCGTCACGCTGGAAACGGCGGTGGCGAGCACGCCGGACGATGCGCGGCTGTGGAGCGATCTGGCGGCGGCGTACCTGGAAGGCAATCAGCCGTTACGCGCGCTGGTGGCGGCAGACCGCGCGTTGCGGATTGATGCGCGATTGGCGGACGCGCTGTACAACCGCGGGCTGGCGCTGGACCGGCTGGGGTTGTCGATGGTGGCGGCGGAAACGTGGCGGCGCTGCCTCGATGCCTCGCCGGATGCGGCGCTGGCGACGGATCTTCGCGAGCGGCTGCGCATCGCGGAGGCACCGTCGGAAGCGGCGCGCTGGCCGGCCGCGCAGAAGGAGCTGCTGCGGGCCGGTGCGGCCGGCGAGACGGCGGTGGTGAGCGGGCTGGCGGAGCAGTTCCCGCGGCTCGTGCGCGCGTATGCCGAGGCACCGTATCTGACGGCGTGGGCCGAAGCGGTGGAGACGGGCGATGCCGCGAAGGCGGACGAGTGGCTGCGGATCGTGCGCACAACGGGGGAGGTCCTGCGGCGGCGGGGGGAGACGCTGCTGAGCGAGGCGGTCGGCGCGATCGATGAGGCGGCGGGAGCCAACGACCTCGCTCGGGTGCGGCTGCTGGCGAAGGCGCAGCGGGCGTACGACCGTGGCCGGAGAGCCTACCCCAAGCGTCACCACGAGGAGGCGGAGCGGGAGCTGCGCGATGCGGCGGCCACGTTCACCACGGCTCGCAGTCCGATGGCGCAGGTCGCCCGGGCGTACACGGCGTCGGTGCTGGTGGACCGGGTGCGCATCGATGACGCGCGCGCGATCCTGATCTCGCTGCTGGATGCGGAACGGCCGATCCCGGGACATCGCGCGCTGGTGGCCATGAGCGAGCACGTGCTGTCGGTCTGCGAGACCTACGCGGGGCGATGGGACGCCGCGGTCGACGCGTCGAAGGCGTCGGCCAGGATCTACCGTCAGCTCGGCGAGGCTTCGAACGCGGCGGAGAGCGAGGACATGCTCGGCGTGATCCTCGATCTCCTCGGGCAGCCGGATGAGGGGTGGCAGCACCGCATTCCGGCGTTCCGCACGGCCAACGACGCGGGCGTGGTGAATCGGCTGCTCGTGGCGGTGGGGACGGGTACGCGCGCGGCGATGCACGCGAACGACCGGGAACTGGCGCTCTCGCTGATGGATGTGGAGCTGTCGCTGGCGGCGCAGGTGCGGGATCCGTCGATCTCCGCCGACGTGCTGACGCGGCGCGTGATCCTGCAGCACGAGCGGAGTGCGTTCGACGACCGGGACAACGCGCTGGCTCGTGCACGGATCGCCATCGGTGCGATCGCGGACGGGCCGGAACGGGCGCGGTACTCGAGCGAGCTGGATACGGCGGAGGCGGTGGCGATTCGCGATGCGAATCCGCGCCGCGCGGTCGAGCTGCTTGGCGGCGCGATCCAGTACGACCGGGCCATCGATCGCCGGCCATATCTGCCGGCGGCGCTGCTGGAGCGCGGCCGCGCCTATCTCGCGGTCGGCGATGGGGCAGCAGCGTGGAAAGACTACGCCGCCGCGATGGACGAGCTGGAGGCGCAGCGGGGTGCCATCAGCGATCTGGCGTTGCGCAGCCACATGTTCGACACGGCGGAGGAGCTGTTCGCCGAAGCGCTCGCGCTACAGGTCCAGCGCGGTGATGCGGAAGCAGCGTTTGCGGTGGCGGAGCGTGCCCGTGCGCGCGGTCTGCTCGACGCAACGGGTGGTGCGCCGCGGCCTGTGGCGTCGTCGGCGACGATCGCAGGCCGCATTGGTCCCGACACGGTGGTGGTCGAGTACGCGGTGCTGCCCGAGGCGATCGTCGTCTTCGCAATCGGGCGGAGCGGGCTGCGCATGCACCGCGTTCCGATGAAGACGGAGGCGCTTTCGCTCGACCGCGCGGATCTCGGCGATCTGCTCCTCGGCGCGGTGCGGGATGATCTCGCGGCCGCGGCGAACGTGGTGTTCATCCCGGAGAAGATTCTGCAGCGGGTGCCGTTCGCGTCGTTGAAATGGCAGGGGCGGTATCTCGTGGCCACGCACGCGATCAGCGTGGTGCCGAGTGCCAGTCTGCTCTCCGCGAAGCCGGCGCTCATCGGGCCGAAGGAGCGCTCGGTGCTGATCGTCGGCAATCCGGCGCCGAATCCTGAGCTGAAGCTGGAGATGTTGCCGTCCGTCGAGCGCGAAGTGGCGTCGGTGGGGGCGATTTACCGGCCGGCAGATGTGCTGTTCGGTGCGGAGGCCACGAAGGCGCGGTTCACGGCGGATGCGCCGGCGTACGACGTGATCCACTTCGCGGGCCATGGCGTGTCGGACGAGGAGTCGCTCAGCGCTTCGCTGCTCTTCGCGGCGCGCGGAAGCGATGCGGGGCGGATGTACATGGCGGACATCGAGAAGCTGCGGCTCACGCGCAATCCGCTGGTCGTCCTGGCCGCATGCGGAACGCTGCGCGGGAGGGCGCGCGGGGTCGAAGGGATGCCCAGCGTGGCGCGGTCATTCCTGGCCGCGGGCGCGTCGACGGTGGTGGGCACGCTGTGGAATGTCGACGACGTGCAGTCGGGCAGTCTGATGACCGCGTTCCATCGCCAGATCGCCGCCGGCGAACCGCCGGCCGCGGCGCTGCGCAACGCGCAGTTGCGCGCCATCGCCCGCGGCGGCGCGGATGCGGACCCGAAGAACTGGGCGGGGTTCGTGGTGTACACCGTGCGGCCGTAAGGGTGCAACGTATACGCGAAGCGTTTGGAGTGCGGCGCTTTCCCGCCGCTTTGGTACAGCCACAGGCGCTGCCGGTGACTTCGAACGACCCTCGCGTGGAGCCACGGGCACTGCCCCTGGCTATACAAG
>JAXDJK010000024.1:0-5259 GCA_034665665.1 Acidobacteriota bacterium | reverse complement strand
GGGTGGGGCACGGGGCTTGTGGCGCTTGCGTCGCGCCCCGCCCACCCAGGTCCCTCGCTCGACGCTCGGGATGACAGCGGTTGCGGGCTACGATGCAGCGATGCGACGAATCGCGCTCATGGCCCTGCTCGCGCTCTCCTGCGCGCGTGCGCTGCCGCCGGGCGCGGTGCAGACGGTGGTCGATCGCGCGCACGACGGCAAGCGGGTGATCTTCGTCGGGCTCGATGGCGCGGACTGGCGGTTGCTGGATCGCTTCTTGGCCGACGGCACCATGCCGCGGCTGGCGCGCCTCGTCGCGCAAGGGGAGCGGCGCACGCTGCTCACGCAGCACCCGCCGCTCTCGCCGCTGGTGTGGACGTCGATGATGACCGGCGTCTCACCTCTGGAGCACCGCATCCTCGATTTCACCCGCTTCGATCCGGTCACGCGCGCGCAGGAACCGATCACGAGCGACGAACGGGCCGTGCCGGCCATCTGGAATATGGCTCGCGCCGGTGGCAAGCAGGCCATGGTCTTCGGGCTGTGGGCCACGTATCCGGCCGAGGAGGGGATCGCGCTCACCGATCGCGACCTGCCGCGCGACTACCTCGCCGCGACGGAGCTCGTGCACCGCACCGCCCTGCAGAAGATCGCCGCGGGGAAGCCGGACCTGGCGATCGTCTACTTCCAGGGCACGGACGAGATTGGCCACTTCACTGCGGGCGACGCCACCCGCGCCGTCGCCTACTTTCGGCGCATTGACGCGATCCTCGGCGAGTATCAGGAGCTGGCCAAAAAGCTCGACGCGCAGCTGATCCTCGCCTCCGATCACGGCTTCGACTGGGGCGGGACGCACCAGGAGTCCAGCACCGCCACCGCTACCGCCGCCAAGTGGCATCGCAACGAAGGCATCTACCTTCGCTGGCCCGCGGACGCCACACGCGCCGAGGATGCGAGTGTCAACCAGATCTGCGCGACGCTCCTCAACATCCTCGGCCTGCCCCGCGGCGAAGGTCTCGCTCCCGCCATCGGGGAGACCGCGAACCCGCAGAGCGTCAACTACCGCCGCTACTTCATCCGCGCCAGGCCCACCCGCTCCACCAACCCGTCAACCGAGCAGGTGGCGAAGCTGAAGGCCCTCGGCTACCTCGCGTCCACCGCCCCCGCTCCCGCGAACGCTACCACCACCCGCACGCCCGCGTCGTTCAACAACGAAGGCCTCCTGCTGCGCGAAGCGCAGCGCACCGAAGACGCCGCAAGCGCCTTCCGCGAAGCGCTCCGTCTCGATCCCCAATACCCCTCGGCACGCACGAATCTGGATGATCTCCTCGCCGGCCGCGCCATCGAACGCCTCCGCGCCCGCGATTGCGCCGGCGCACTCCACGATCTTCAGGAGATGCACGCGCAGAGCGAGCTGCGCTGGGCCTCCATCGCTGCCGCCGAAGGCTGCCTCGGCCACGATGACGCCGCCGAAGCGGCCGTGCATCGCTCCCTCGCGCTCGATCCCAACCAGCCGGAGTTGCGGCGATTGGTGGCTGGGAACTAGCGGTCGCTGCTGTAGTATCGGACGGAGTTCCTCGGGTTCCTCGGAGTTCCTCGGAGTTCCTCGGCCAACGCGGCATACCCGAGGAACCCCGAGGAACTTCCGAGGAACTCCGAGGAACCGTCATCAGGAGGTCCCCATGAGGAAGCTCTTCGCCCTCGTTCTCCTCGTCGCCGCCACCAGCGCGTTTGCGCAGACCACCGGCGGCCTTTCCGGCAAAGTCACCGATCCCACCGGCGCGGGCCTTCCGGGCGTCACGGTCGAAGTCCGCAGCCCCTCGCTGCAAGGCGTGCGTACCGACGTCACCGGGAGCGACGGTACGTACCACTTCGCGCTCCTCCCGCCGGGCTCGTACGAGGTGCGCTACACGCTGGAAGGCTTCGGCCCCGCGCAACGCAGCAACGTGCGCATCTCCCTCGGCAAGGAGGCGACGGCCGATGTGCGATTGAGCGCCGCCGCCCTCGCGGAGGAGCTCACCGTCACGGCCGCCGCACCGCTGATCGACACCTCCTCCACCACCGTCGGCACGAACCTCGACCAACGCGCCATCGACAGCCTTCCCACCGCGCGCGATTACGCCTCCATCGTGCAGGTCTCGCCCGGCGTTTCCTCCGACGCCAACCCTTCCAACGGCAACCAGAGCACGATCTCCGTCTACGGCTCCTCCGGTGCGGAGAACGCCTTCTACATCGATGGTGTCAACACCACGAACATGGAGTACGGCTTCCAGGGCAAGGAGCTCAACTTCGAGTTCGTCCAGGAGATCGACGTCAAGACCGGCGGCTACGAAGCCGAGTACGGCCGCGCCACCGGCGGCATCATCAGCATCATCACCAAATCGGGCGGCAACGCGCTCACCGGCGACCTCTTCACCTACTACGATGCCGATGATTCGCAGGCCGATGCAGAGGAGGTCGTCTCCACCGCCGGCCGTACTGTCGGCTTCACGCGCGAGGACTATGGCGTGGACGTCGGCGGCTATCTCTGGCGCGACAAGCTCTGGTACTTCATCGCCTACGACTCGGTCTCGCATTCCATCGACAACGCGCTGCCGGAGCCGCAGGCGGGCGTGGTGGTGGGCAGCAAGAGCAGCCGCGATCTCGGCTCCGCGAAGCTGACGTACAACGTGGGCGCGAATCAGTCGCTGGTCTTCACCTTCCTGCAGGATCCGCGAATCGACACCGGCGCGATCAACGACGCCAGCCACTCGCTGAACGGCGAGCCCTCCACGTACCTCGGCCGGCAGGACCTCGGCGGGCGCGATTTCGCGTTGCGCTACGACGGCACGGTCGCCGGGCAGTGGGTGTTCAGCGCGCAGGGCGCCCGCCATCAGGAGTCGAACTCCGTCGGCCCGGCCACCGCCGCGGGCGACGCCGTGCAGTACCGCGAGATCGACAACAACGGCTTCCAGCGCGGCGGCTTCGGCCTCGTGCAGAAGAAGGATTTCGACCGTACTCACTACGGCGCCTCGGCGATGCGTCTCTTCGGCGGCCACGAGCTCAAGGCGGGCCTCGAGTACGAGCGCGACAAGGCTGAAGTCACCAAGCGCATGTCCGGCGGCCAGCAGGTCGAGATCTACGCGAATCCGGCCAATCCGGCGCGCCCGCTCTATCGCCACTTCTACTGGACCACGCCGGAAGCGACGGTCGGCAACGCGCCGCTGTCCGCGCTCAACGCCGCGCCGGAGCACAAGGTCACGACGGCGTACGTGCAGGACCGCTGGTCCGTGAACGACCGGCTCGTGCTCAGCTACGGCGTGCGGTGGGACCGGCAGCAGATCGTCGACTCCGCGGGCGTGGTGCAGATCGACCTGAAGGACGATTACGCGCCGCGCTTCGGCTTCGTGTTCGATCCGACCGGCACGCATCAGGCGAAGGTCTTCGGCTCGTACGGCCGCTTCTACGAAGAGATCCCGATGGACCTGGTCATCCGCTCGTACTCGTACGAACGCCAGCCGCGCATCATCAATTACGACCCCATCAGCCACATCCCGGATCCGAATGCCGAGGCCGACCTCGGGCTGGAGTCAGCGATTCTGGGCGGCCTGATCACCCCCGCCGATCCCGACCTCAAGAACCAGTACCTCAACGAGTACATCCTCGGCTACGAGCGGGAGGTCGGACCGCAGCTCGCCCTCGGCGTGAAAGGCATCTACCGCAATTACGGCCGGGTGGTGGAGGACTTCCTCTGCGCCGATGACGGCACGTACTGCATCGGCAATCCGGGCGAAGGGTTGATGAAGGAAGTCTTCACGCTCGACTACTCCACCACCTTCGCCGCGCCCAAAGCCAAGCGGACGTTCAAGGGCGTGCAGCTCGACGCCACGAAGCGCTTCTCCAATCACTGGCAGGCCATCGCCTCGTACCTCTACTCGAAGCTGGACGGCAACTTCGACGGCGAGTACGCGCCCTTCACCAACGTCGGTGCTGACCCGAACATCAGCGCCGCCTACGACTACTACGACTTCTTCACGAACGGCAGCGATCTCACGAAGATCACCAATCGCGGCCCGCTCTCGAACGACCGCCGCCACCAGTTCAAAGTCTCCGGCACGTACGACACGCCCTTCCGCCTGGTCCTCGGCGCCGCCGCCTACTGGCGCAGCGGCACGCCCCTCACCCGTTACGGCTACTCCGACGCCTACGGCCGCTACGAGTTCTTCCTCGACAACCGCGGGTCCGAAGGCCGCACCCCGAGCAACTACGACCTCGACGTCCACCTCGGCTACCCCATCCCCCTCGGCCGCGGCATGGAGCTCAACCTGGCGTTGGATGTTTTCAACGTGCTGAACACGCAAAGGCCGGTACTGGTGGATCAACGCTGGGGCTTCCAGGAAGCCGACAACGCCTCGCTGACACCGGTGAACCCCGACTACGGCCAAGCCGTCCTCCGAACGCCGCCCACCAGCGCCAGGCTGGGAGTGCGGCTGAGCTTCTAAAGCCCCAAGCGGGGGCGCGCTGGTTCCGGTGGTGCGCGCTGCGCCGCACATAATTTTCCGTGAACGCGTCGCAGCATGCAGTCGCGGCTATTGGCAACCCGGAGGGCGATTTCGAGCGAGACGCGCCGGGAGCGCGGCCGTCCCGGCCGCAGGGCCCACCGGCGTCCCGCCTGAGCGTGTATCCGGGTGTGCGTTTGAACCCACAGGCGACACGCCTGTGGGCCCTGCGGCCGGGGACGCCCGCGCTCCGGACGGTTCCGCGTCCCTCAGCGGCTCGTACTGCCGGCTACCGTACGCGTCCCTCCGGGGCAGAGGCGGGCTTGTGTTGGTAGGTGACTTCTACGTGAGGCCGGCCTCGTCCTCTCGTACGGCGGCCGCGGCCATCTCGGACAGGAGATCCGGAGAACGGGCGAACAGGTCGTCCCAGCGCCGCTCGGATTCGAGCTCCGCCAGAATCCACGCGCCAACTGCCTCCTGCTCGGCGTCGGGCAGTTTGGAGAGTTCGATGATTGCGCGCTCCATCGTCTTACCCATGCCTGGCATCCTAACCTGATCCGGCGGGGCAAAAAAACCTCTTGCACCTCACGTAACGTGAGGTCTTACGCTGCTCCTCGATGACCAACGCGCACTGGAAAATCGGCGAGCTCGCGAAGCGGACGGGGGTCTCGGTGCGGACGCTCCACCACTACGACGAGATCGGGCTCCTCACGCCGTCGCACCGGACGGAGTCGGGGCACCGCCTCTACGGGAGGGAAGAAGTGATCCGGCTGCAGCAGATCGTTTCGCTGCGGCAGGTCGG
>JAXDJK010000023.1:0-4716 GCA_034665665.1 Acidobacteriota bacterium | reverse complement strand
CACGGAAACGTCCGTTGCAGCTCGATGGATTGTGGTGATGATCGACTCGAGGTCAGGTCTTCCGACATCGAGCCGACTGTCGGCCGCCCTTAACGTGTGCGGGTGATAACGGATGCTGCCGTTCTGGACGAGTCTTCCGCGCCATACCGCGGATGCGCGCTCATGCGTCATCGCAACCTCTTCCTCGGTCAAAAACCGGAGCGCTGCGGCGTCGCTGTCTCCGCCGCTCCTCAGGCGCGCCAGCAAGTCGGGAAGGAAGGCGACGCGCTGCTCCGCGTACTCGGGTGCGCCCGGATCTTCCTGTTCGCACTGCATGGCTGTGCCCAGCGGCGGGTGCGCCGAGACATTACCGTCGGTATGGAAGTCACCGGTACGAGTCGTGTGCGACAGCTCGGTGGTCCATGGCGACATCCGAAAGCGCTTCACGATCTTTCCCGGCTTGTATGTGTCGAACGGCCCGCGAAAGACGGTAGCGAGGATCAGCAGCGAGCGGCCCTCATCTGGCTCGAGGCCCCTCACGACGACGTACCCGCGCCGTTCGATCCGCGAGGTCACGGCATCGCAGAACGCTGGCCAGCCCGAGTCTGCCCGAAGCGGCGCGGCGATGTCGGACTGCAGAGCCAGCGTCTCCGCTTTGTCGATGGTTCCGAAGCTGGCGGCGAGCCGGTCAACCGCTGCCTTCAGACCGCGATCGACGTCAATCTCTGGGAGCGCTGGTCCGGTCATCGGCGATGCGCAGACGGAAGATCAGTTTGTGCCGGTAATGATGGTCGAACATCGTGTGCACGTCAGGGTACCGGAAGTCGGCGCGGAGCGGGTCGTACGTGACCCACCCAGAACGCCGCAGAGGCTGAACCGACGGCAGCAACGCGGCAGAGGCAGCAGCTTCCATGATCGCCAGGGGCGCGTGGTCGTAGACGCGGTGCCCCGCCTCGATGACTTTCGTTTTCCACTGCTGCCACAACGGGTTTTCTGAGTGGCAGCCGAGCACGATGTAGGCGGCACCATTGCTCGTGAGTGCTGAGCGGACGCGACCCATGAAGCTGCACAGATCACCTTCGAGATACAGCGTCTCGTGACTTGTAATGAGATCGATGGCCGCAACAGGGATGCGCGGCCACTCGGCAGGTGCGAGGAGAGTCACGCTTTCCGCGGCGCCGCTGAGCCGTTGCGTAGCCGCCATTCGTGCGGCGGCTAGTGGCTCGATTCCGATCAGCGCCGTAGGGCAAAAGCGGCGGCTGAGTTGCTGGAGCAGTCCGCCAGTGTGGCAGCCGATATCGAGAATCACGGCCGGCGCCTGCACTCCGTCACGCTCGATATGCGCGATCAGCGCCGACCAGAACGATTCGTTGACGGTCGGCAGTTCGTCGTCGAGCGCCGGATCGCTGAAAAACGTCCGGCGCTCGACGGTCGAATCATCTAGGGGCATCGCTGGGACGAGCAGCTCCGGGCGAGGATGTCGCCTGCCGTCGGGTCAATCCCGAAGTTCCACATGAACAGCTCGACCGATTCGCGGAACGCTCTTTCGAGCGCAGCCTGATCCTCCGGTCCGCGCATACCGAAGTATGGGAAGTGATGCAGGAGTTGACCGAAAATGAGCTCGCAGTCGGCAGCGTAGGCGCGGGTGTCGAGGATGTGCGCGTGCCAGAACGAATCGATTGGACCCGTAGGACAGATCTTCTGATCCGGGTAACGGGCATTCAGCGCGAGGAACTTCCGATACAGCGACTCCACCTCATCGGTGAACTCGGCCGTCCAGTTGTGCTCCTCCATCAGCTTCCTCTTGAGCATCGTGAAGTCGAGCTGATTGACGCGGTCGAGCGCCGTGCGAAGGGCGTCGTCGGAGGCGATCATCGCCTGAGCGCCTTCGAAAGAAACGACACCAGCGCGATCCAATGTGTTCATCGTCGTGGAACTCCTTTTTACCTGAGGCGCGTATTTATACACCCGCGGGGCGAGACCTGAACAGCCACCGCGCCCCGGAATTCCTCGGCACGTTCGCTAAGACCTGGAAAGTAGCGAGCGCAGGTCGGTCTTGTCGAACACCCCGACGAGATCCGTCACTTTGCACTCCATTGCCATCGCAAGCTGGAGGACGGTCGTGAGGCTCGGAACCTTCAGCCCTCGCTCCATATCACTGATGTAGGGGCCCGCCAGGTCCGCGCGGCTCGCAAGCTCCTCCTGCGTCAGGCCGCGGCGCTTTCTCACGTGCCGAAGGCGCTCGCCGAAGAGCTGACCTTCCGGCGGGAGGACTCGTGTCACGGAGTCATGCTCCGGTTGACATTTCCTGTCGCAGAACTTAAGCTATCGATTAAATCGAAGGAACGCGAACTCATGCTCGACCAACACCTCATCCACCGCATCCGCACCATTTTCCTCCACCAGCGCCCCCACGTCACGGTCGCCGACGCTACGGTACTCCTCGGGTGGTCGGAGAGCGAGATGGCTCGGGCCATCAGGGCGGGTGAGATCGAGGTCACGTCGACGGATATCGGGACGTGGATCTGGCGGGAGGAGTTGATGGCCAAGGCGCTGGAGCTGTGGGCGCAGGAGGCGATCGAGGAGGCGTTGGGTGTCGATGCGGTCGGAGTGATTCCGGAGGCGGTGCGGCTCATCGAGCTGCGGGTGCGGTTGCCGCGGTATCAGGTGGCGATGCTGGAGTATTTCGCCGGTCGCGATCGGGCGTCGGTGAGCGGGCTGCTGGCGCGGGAGCTGGACGGGATGGCCAGCGCGCACGCGGAGGAGCTTTCGTCGGCGGTGAGCGGGTTCGCGCGGGCGCTGGGGTGGCCGGATGGGGATTCGGCGCGAGTGCCCTGCTGAGCGGGCCCGACCTGGCCGAGCGACTTGCCGTCATCGCCCACAGGACGTAGTGGACGTATCCAGTCCCGTCTCGGGCCGGCATCGTGGACTTCGACTTCCAGGTCGTCCGGTCCGTTCAGCGACCACACCGCTTCTTTCAGGAGCAGGTCGATGAACGCCGCATTCGGTGCACATGAAGTCGAACTGGCTCAGGATGGCTCCAGCTCCGCGGTGAGATTCTCGATATAGCGGTGGTAGCTGAAGACGCGCCCGCGCTGGCGGTTCGTCAGCTCGCTGACGATGCCCAGCGTGGCCAGATGCCCGAGGGACTTGTTCACGGTGGCCGCGGTCAGGCCGGTGGCGTCGACGAGCGCGCCTGACGTGGCAATCGGTTGCCGTTGGAACGCATGATGGACGATCAGCGCTGACTGCGCCGCGCGCCCGAGCACCGCGATGCGATCGCGATCGTCGTTCACCAGTTTCAGGAGCGCGTTCGCCGTGGCCACTCCTTGCGTCGCGGAGGCCTCGACGCCCTCGGCGAAGAAGTCGAGCCACCGCTCCCAGTCCCCATCGATGCGCACCGCGTTCAGCAAGTCGTAATAAATCGCGCGGTGACGTTTGAAGAAGAGACTCGGATACAGCATCGGCTCCCGAAGCACGCCGTCCGCGATCAGTTGCAGCACGATGAGCAGCCTGCCGATGCGGCCGTTCCCGTCGAGAAAGGGATGGATGGTCTCGAACTGCACGTGTGCCAGCGCCGCTTTGATGAGTGGCGGGACCGGCTCGGGCTCGTCGTTGAGGAATCGCTCAAAGTGTTTCAGCGCGTCCGGCAGCGCATCCACCGGTGGCGGCACGAACACGGCGTTTCCCGGACGAGTCCCGCCGATCCAGACCTGCGACCGTCGGAGCTCGCCCGCTGTCTTCCCTGCGGCACGGGGATGCGCCATCAGTACCTTGTGCATGTCGCAGAGCAGTCGCATGCAGAGCGGAAGGCCAGAGCGCAGCTTCTTCAGGCCGAGCTCCAGCGCGGCCACGCAGCGGCTCACCTCGCGCGCGTCTTCGACCGGGACACCGGGCTGCTCGTCGATCTCGTACAGCAGAAGATCGGCCAGCGAGGACTGCGTCCCCTCGATCTGGGAGGAGAGCACCGCTTCCTTGCGGACAAAGCTGTAGAGCAGGAGGGAGGCATTGGGAAGGAGTGCGGTCACGGCATCAAGCCTGCCGAGGGCCAGGAGGGCGTCGTCGAAGCGGCGCCGCAGGGCCGGTGACCAGACCAACGGCGGCTTCGGCGGAAGCGGCACCGGGACGAAGGCCCGGAACCGCTCGGAAGCAGCGGAGATGGTGCGGTACTGCCCTGTCGCTCGACGCCGCATGGTGGAACCTAAAATTCGCGTGGACGCTATTTTAGGATGCTGGCGTTCCGTAAATCAACGCCAGGACGTACAACTCGCCGCGGAAGGCGCGGTGCGGGAGGATTTCGCCGGTCGCGATGGGGAGGCGGCGCAGGTGGGGTGCTGAGGTGGCCTGCCGGCGTGCACGCCAGCGCTCCGGGTGGCAACAGCGGGATTGAGCGGCAATGTCGCCGCTCCGCGGCTGCTGATCTTTGGGGGGGGGGCGCCTGGTTCCCAAGGCTGACGCCGTTGGGCTAAAGAGATTTCGCCGCTCCGCGGCTGAAAGCGCTCGGCGGGGGTAATTCGGCCGAAGGTCGTCGTTCAGGTCATGGGAACTTTTCTTCTTCATAGAGTCGTCGCTCGGACGGGGTCAGTTCGCGGGCATTGATGATCCGGGTCTCTGCGTGAAGGCTACGGCACGAGCGGAGGCACTGCGCAGGTGCTGACGATGAGGGAAGAAACCTGCGCCCATGGCTCTCGGCAGGCAGGTTTGGACTGCCGGCGACCTCAGGCGCCGCTTTGTCGC
>JAXDJK010000022.1:0-5461 GCA_034665665.1 Acidobacteriota bacterium | reverse complement strand
CTGGGTGGGTGGGGCTCGATGCCTGTGGCGCTTGTACCGCGCCCCACCCGCCCAGGTCCCTCGCTCGACGCTCGGGATGACAAACCACTATCCCGGAGGCCACCCAAACGCCCGCCCGCCCAGCACGTGGACGTGGATGTGGAACACCGTCTGGCCCGCCGCTTCGCCGTTGTTGATCACCACGCGGTAGCCATCCTGCTGGAGGCCGAGGCTGCGGGCGATCTCGGTGGCGCGGACGATGGTGGTGCCGATCGTGGCGGCATCGGCGGGAGTGAGGTCGTCGAGCGTCGGGATGTGGCGGCGGGGGATCACCAGGACGTGCGTCGGTGCTTGCGGATTCACGTCGTGGAAGGCCACCACGTCGTCGTCCTCGTGGATCTTCTTCGCGGGAATCTGACCGTTCGCGATCCGGCAGAAGAGGCAGGCGGCGGCGTCAGTCGTCATGTCTGGATAATACGACGATGCGCGGAATGCCGGCGAGGTCAGGCAGGAAGGCGTCGACGTCGAAGCCTTTCGCCGCCGCGAGCGCACGGATCGCACCCTCTTGGCCGTAGCCGACTTCCAGCAGCACATGGCCCCCAGGTGCGAGCCGCGACGGCACTTCATCGAGCAGCCGCTCGATCGTCTCGGTTCCCCGCGGCCCCGGCGTGAGCGCCAGCCGCGGCTCGTAAATCCGCACCTCCACCTGCAGCTCCTCGTACTCGTGCAGTGGCACATACGGCGGATTGGACACGATCAGGTCGAACATCCCGCGCACGCTGCCGAGGAGATCCGACCCCGCCAGCTGCACGCGCGACTCGAGGTGCGCGCGATTGCGCGAAGCCACAGCCAGCGCCGCTACGGAGCGATCCACCGACAGCACGTGCAGGTCCGGCCGTTCGCGCTCGATGGAGATGGCGATGCATCCCGTTCCTGCCCCGACGTCGACGACACGCCCCCCGCGCGGTGCACGAGCCAGCGCCGCCTCGACCAGCAACTCCGTCTCCGGCCGCGGGATCAGCACGCGGTCATCGACGTAGAACTCGCGCCCGTAGAACTCCGTCCGCCCGCGGATGTACTGCAGCGGCTCACCCGCATAGCGCCGCGCCAGGAGCGGCAGCAGCGCCGCCTCGTCCACCGCCAGCTCGCCATGGGCGTACAGATAGGCCACGGACTTGCCGAGAAGGTCGGAGAGCAGCAGATCGACATCGCGCGGATTCACCCCGCGCTGCAGCGCGTCCTCGCGATGATGCGAGCGGAGGTCGTCCAGCCGTTGCGTCGCCATCGATCCGTCCTGTCACTCATCAACGTAGGTCAGTTCGAGGAAAACGTCCTCCAGCGGGCTGCCCGGTGCCGCCGCTTTCAGCTCCGCCACCGTCCCGCTGGCCACGATCTTCGCCCGATGGATGATGGCGATCCGGTCGCAGAGCGCCTCCGCCACCGAGAGCGTGTGCGTCGTGAGGAACACCGTCTTCCCTTCGTCCGCCAGCCGCCGGAACAGCACCTTCACCTGCCGCTGGGCGAGCGCGTCCAAGCCCACCATCGGCTCATCGATCACCAGCACGGCCGGGTCGTGCACCAGCGCCGACACGATCACCAGCTTCTGCTTCATCCCGTGGGAGAGGTTCTCGATCCGGGCGTCGATCCAGTCGGCCAGGCCGAAATAGCGGAGCAGCTCCACCGCCCGCGGCTCGCACTCGCGCCAATCCTTGCGGTAGAGGTCGGCCACGAAGTGCAGGAGCTCGCGGCCGGTCAGCTTCTCGTAGAGATAGGGCCGGTCGGGGACGTAGCCCATGACGGATTTAGCCGCCACCGCGTCCTCCATGACATCGACGCCGTTCACCCGCACCGTCCCGGATGTGGGAAGCGAGAGCCCGGCGATGATGCGGATGGTGGTGGTCTTGCCGGCCCCGTTTGGCCCGAGGAACCCGAAGATCTCGCCGGCGCGGGCGGTGAGACTCAGCCGGTCGACGGCGGTGAACTCGCCGTATTTCTTGGTGAGTTCCTCGATCTCGATCATTTCGGGCAGGTTATCATCCCGCCCGAGCCGTAAACCTTCGGCAATCGGAACCGTAAACCGGAATGGCAGAACGCGAGCAACTCGACGACCGCACCCTCGTGGAGCGGATCCTCGGGGGCGATCGGGACCTCTTTGGCGCCCTGGTGGCGCGCTATGAACGGCGCGTCGTCAACTACGTCTATCGGATCACGCATCGCTACGAAGAGGCTCACGACCTGACACAGGAAATCTTCGTGAAGGTGTACCTGGCTCTCGACCGCTTCGATCCGAAGTATCAGTTTTCGACCTGGTTGTTTCGGATCGCCCAGAACAGTGCAATCGATGCACTGCGGAAGAAGTCGATCTCCGAGGTGCCGCTGGCCAGGCCCACCGAAGACGAACCATCCGGCAAGGAACGGGAGTTTGCCGACGACGGCGTCTCCCCGTATCGTGCCTTGAAGAACAAGCAGTTGAGCGCGGCGATCGACCAAGCGGTGGAGAAGCTGCCCCTCGACTATCGCGAGCTCATTCAGCTCCGGCATTTCGCGGAGCTCTCGTACGAGGAGATCGCTTCGATGAAGAAGCTGCCCCTCGGCACCGTCAAAAACAAGTTGTTTCGAGCGCGGAACTTGCTGAAAGAAGCGCTTGGTTCGTTCGTGGAACCCCTATGACGACGAATTGCGAGCAGTACCTGGAAGATCCGGAAGCGCACGCCGCGCACCTGGAGACGTGTGCGGCCTGCCAGGCCATGTTCGGCGAGCTCGATGCACCGATCGAGGTGGCGCCCCGTCCGCTGCAGCTCGACGCGCTGCCGATGGCGAACTGGGAAGGGGCCTCGCATCGCACCTGGCCGCTCGTCATCGCCGGCGGGATCTCGGTGCTCGTGCTGGCTGCTGTGCTCTTCCTGGCCTCGGGGATCTCGCCGCTGAAAGGCATCGCCCGCGCCATCAGCTCCACCTTTCCTTCGGTCGAACTGCTGATGAACGTCACCCGCATCTCCGGCGGTGCGCTGCACAACGCGCCCGTGGCGTGGCACATCGCTATCGCCGTCTCGTTCGTCCTGATCAATACCCTGCTGCTGCTCCTGCTGCGGCGGTCGCCGAAGGGGCTCGATGTTTAAGCTCTCCCGGCTGCTCCTGCCGATGCTCGTCATCGCCGCGCTGTCCGTGATGGTGATGGTCTTCTCGCCGCACGACGCCAGCGGCGCCGAGCGTGGCGGATCCAAAGACTTCTACGCGTTCGGCGAGAGCTCGGCCATCCACCAGCCCGTGACAGGCAACGCGCAGATCGTCGGCGGCACGCTCGAAGTAGATGACGTCATTCAGGGCGATCTGGTCGCCTTCGGCGGCACCGTCACCTTCGGTCCACGCGGCCGCGTGAACGGCGACCTCATTCACCTCCGCAGCAACATCGCCGACCCGGAAGGCCACGTCGGCGGCCGCATCTATCCGCTGGCGTCCGTCGAAGGCGCCACGGCCTCGCTGACCAAGACCGCCGTGGTGGTCACGCTGCTGCTGGTCTGGCTGATCATCGCCGTGGCGGTGACGCTGTTCAGCGGGCGCGAGATCCGGCACTCGTCGACGGAAGTGCGTTCCAGCGTGCTGCACTGCTTCGTCCTCGGGCTGGTGGCGTTCACCAGCTTCGTGCTGACGGCCATCGCCTTCAGTTACCTCGTGCCGTACGTGGTCGGCATCCCGCTGCTGGTGGCGCTGGGCATCTTCGCCGCCGTGACCAAGGCGTACGGCATGATCGCCGTGTTCCATGCCGTCGGGACGCTGGTGGCCGGTGCGCGCAATCGCGATCAGCTGGCCCGCCGCAAGTGGTTCCGCGGCGACCTGGCGATGGTGGTGATCGGCCTGCTGCTCCTCGGCGCGATCCGGTTGATCCCGGTGGTCGGCACGCTCGTGTGGGGCATGGCCTCGGTATTCGGCGTCGGCGTGGCGCTGGCCACGCGCTTCGGCCGCCGCGAGCCGTGGTTCCTCGAGTTCGCAAGTCTGTCGCGCGTGTAGCTTGCAGCCGCCCCACGGCGTTCGTTACAGTGCCGGCTTCATGACCAACCGAATCCCGCAGCCCACCTCCGGCACGCGCATCGATTACCAGAACAACCGCATCGTCGTCCCCGACGACCCGATCATTCCGTACATCGAAGGCGACGGCACGGGCCCGGACATCTGGCGCGCCACCCGGTACGTCATCGACGGCGTGGTCGAGAAGGTCTACGGCGGCAAGAAGAAGATCGCCTGGCACGAGGTCTTCGCCGGCGACAAGGCCTACGCGCAGCTCGGCGAGTACCTCCCGCAGGAGACGCTCGACAACCTGCAGCACTACCGCGTGTCCATCAAAGGCCCGCTCTCCACGCCCGTCGGCGGCGGCATCCGCTCCCTCAACGTCACGATGCGGCAGGTGCTCGATCTGTACGCCTGCGTCCGCCCGGTGCGCTACTTCGACGGCGTCCCTTCGCCCGTGCGCGAGCCCCAGAAGGTCGACATGGTCATCTTCCGCGAGAACACCGAGGACGTGTACGCCGGCATCGAATGGCCCGCCGGCTCTGAAGGTGCCAACGCGGTGGTCGGCTTCATCAACAATATGGAGCGCCGCACCGCCGCCAAGATCCGCGAAGGCTCGGCCATCGGAATCAAACCGATGTCCGAGTTCGGCTCGCGCCGCCTGATCCGCAAAGCGATCGAGTACGCCATCGCCGCCAAGCGCGATTCCGTGACGCTCGTGCACAAAGGCAACATCATGAAGTTCACCGAAGGCGCCTTCAAAGACTGGGGCTACCAGCTCGCCCGCGAAGAATTCGGCGACGTGACCATCCCCGAGTCCGAGCTCACCGGCGCGCCCCCCGAGGGCCGCATCGTCATCAAGGACCGCATCGCCGACTCCATGTTCCAGCAGGTGCTCCTGCGCCCCACGGAGTACTCCGTCATCGCCACCACCAACCTCAACGGCGATTACCTCTCCGACGCCCTTGCCGCCCAGGTCGGTGGCCTCGGCATGGCCCCCGGCTCCAACGAATCCGATGAAGTGGCGATCTTCGAAGCCACCCACGGCACCGCTCCCAAGTACGCCAACCAGGACGTCATCAACCCCGGCTCCCTGATCCTCTCCGGCGTAATGATGCTCCGCCACCTCGGCTGGTGGGACGCCGCCTCCGCCATCGAACGCGGCCTCGGCACCACCATCCTGCAGAAGAAGGTTACCTACGACCTCGAACGCCAGATGTCCGGCGCCACCAAGGTCAAAACCAGCGAGTACGCCAAGTTGATCGTGGAGAACGCGTAGGGGGCGAGGATGGATCACGAATACCCTGACGCCGAGCCTCTCACGACCGATCAGAAGGACGAGCTCGAGCGGCGCTGGCTGGCCTTCGAACAGAATCCGGACGAGGGCGAGTCGTGGGATGACGTGAAGAAGGCGCTGCTCGAAGAATGATCCGGGTAGAGGGCGGGTGCTCCCCGTGTAGTACGCGCCTCCGGCGCG
>JAXDJK010000021.1:0-9713 GCA_034665665.1 Acidobacteriota bacterium | reverse complement strand
CAGGTCCCGGACACGACCGCCCCGTCGACGTCGATCGCTACGCCCGCCAACGGCGCGACGGTCTCGGGCACGGCCAGCGTCACCGCGTCCGCGTCGGACGACGTGGCCGTGACGTCAGTCGAGTTCTACCTCGACGGCGCACTCGTGGCCACCGACAACGCGGCCCCGTACGCCTGGAGCTGGAACACCACCACGGCCGCAAACGGCACGCACGCGCTGCTGTCGAAGGCCTACGACGCGGCCGGCAACTCCGCCAGCTCGTCCACGGTGACGGTGACGGTCAGCAACAGCGCCGCCGACACGACGGCCCCAATCATCAGCAACGTGGCCTCCCGGAAGACCAGCACCACGGCGTTCGAGATCACCTGGACGACGAACGAGCCATCCACGAGCGTCGTAGTCCTCAACGGCACGACCTACACCGACACCGCCCTCGTCACCAGCCACCGCCGCGCCTTCACCGGCAAGCGGAACACCGCGTACACCTACACGGTGCGCTCGGCCGATGCTGCCGGCAACATCGCGCAGGCGGGGCCGTTTACGCATCAGAATTAACGTTTTGGTAGTGCGCTTCGGGGGGACGGGCCGGGCGGCTCGTCCCCTTTTTTTTATTGAGAAATGTTGAATGTTGAATGCTCAATGTTGAATGTTGAATGAAGGGCCGCAAGCGCGGGGGTTCCATTCAACATTCAACATTCAACATTCAACATTGAGCATTCCCGCCGGGAGGCCCCCGCGCTTTCTCCGCTATGCTCTCCCCATGATCGACCGCACCACCACCGGCCCCATCACCACGCTCCGCCTGGCGCACGGCAAAGTCAGCGCCTTCGACCACGCCCTCTGCGAAGCACTGGCGCTGGCCGTGGCCGAGGTCGCGGCATCGGATGCCAGGGCCCTCATCATCACCGGCACCGGATCGTCCTTCTCCGCGGGAGTCGACCTGCACGCCGTTCTCGACGGAGGCGCGGAGTACGTCGAGCGCTTCTATCCCTCGATGGTGAAGATGTTCCTCGAGCTCTTCGCCTTCCCCAAGCCGCTCGTGGTCGCGGTCAACGGCCACGCCATCGCCGGCGGCTGCATCGTCACCCTGGCCGCCGACTACCGGATCATGGCCGCCGGCACTGCCCGCATCGGCATGCCCGAGATGCCCGTAGGTGTCCCCTTCCCGCCCAGCATCATCGAAGCCGTCCGCTTCGCCGTCCCGCCGCAGTTCCTCCAGAGCCTCCTCTACATGGGCCGCACGGTCCTGCCGGACGAAGCCCTCCACGTCGGCCTGATCGACGAAGTGGCCCCGGCCGAGACCCTCGCCGACCGCGCCCTGGCAGTGGCCACCCAGCTCGCGAACCTCTCCGAAGGCGCCTTCGCCCTCACCAAACGCCAGCTCCGCGACCACGCCCTCGACCGCGCCCGCCGCTACAACAGCGAATTCGGCGACGACACCCTCGCCCTCTGGCGCGCCCCCGAAACCCACGCCCGCATCCGCGACTACCTCGCCAGGACCATCCGCCGCAAGTGATAATGCCGTGAATGGTGTTGACCGACGAAGAGCTCGAGGCGCTGCTCGCCACAGGTGAGTCGGACCGCGTCGAGCTGAAACCGTCGCTGGCGGAGAAGAAGAAGATCGCTCGCGCGATCTGCGCCTTCGCGAACGATCTCCCGGCATCCGGCAAACCGGGTGTGGTCTTCGTCGGCCTCCGCGACGACGGAACACCTAACGGCTTGGCGATCGACGATGCGTTGCTGCGCGGCCTGTCGGAGCTGCGGACGAACGCCAACATACTGCCGTTTCCGAGTCTGCTCGTGGAGAAGCGACGCCTGCGCGGTGCGGACGTGGCGGTGGTCACGGCGGAGCCGCACGACGCACCGCCGGTGCGGCTTTCCGGGCGCATCTGGATCAGCATCGGACCGACGCGCAGGGAAGCCACGGCCTCCGAAGAAGCGCGGCTCGCGGAGCGCCGTCGCGCGAAAGAGCTTCCCTTCGATCTGCGCGCTGTCGACGCGGCTTCGATCGACGACCTCGACCTCGATCTCTTCCTCCGCACGTATCTCCGCGCGGCCGTCGACCCCGAGGTCATCGAGGCGAATAATCGGACGCTCGAGCAACAGCTTCGCTCCCTGCGCCTGCTTGCTCGCAGCGGCGACCGGCCAACGATCCTCGGCTGCCTGGTGCTGGCGAAAGACCCGACTCTGTACGTCCCGGGCGCGTACGTGCAGTTCGTCCGGTATGCCGGAACCAGCGTGACCTCCGCGATCCGTGACGAAGAGCGCATCGACGGTCCGCTGTCAGACGTACTGCGCCGGCTCGATGGCAAGATCGAAGCGCATCTCACCAGCAGCGTTGATTTCACCAGCGGCACCGTCGAGCGGAGGCAGGCGGACTATCCGATCGCCGCGCTCCAGCAGGTCACGCGCAACGCCATCCTTCACCGCACGTACGAGGCAACCAATAGTCCGATCCGCGTGACCTGGTTCGAGGACCGGATCGAAGTCTTCAGCCCCGGCGGGCCGTTTGGACAGGTAACGGTGGAGAATTTCGGGGAGGCCGGTCTCACCGACTATCGCAATCCGTTCCTGGCCGAGGTACTCCGGAACCTCGGCTACGTCCAGCGATTCGGCGCAGGGATTCCGACGATCCGCGAACAGCTCGCGCGCAACGGCAATCCGCCACCACGGTTCGAACCGAGACCGACGCACGTCCTGGTGACGCTGGAGAAAGCGCCGTGAGTCACGTCCCGGTCGTTGCGTTCTTCAGCACGCACGGAGCTGCCGGGAACAGCTCGCTCGTCTATCACCTGGCGTGGATGCTGGCCGAGCAGGACGTGAACGTGCTGGCCGTCGATCTCGATCCGCAGTGCAACCTCACCGCGGCGTTCCTTCGGGAGGATGAGCTCGAAACCTTGATGGAGAGGGCGGAAGACGGATCCGTCAGCGAGCCTCGTCAGATCGGCGAGGGGCTGCATCTTCTGCCTGGCGATCTTCGTCTGTCGCGGTACGAGGACGCGCTCTCCGATGCCTGGCAGAGATGCCGCGCTGGCGACAGACGCGCACTCGGCGTCACATCCGCGTTTTATCAAACCATGCAGGCGTCCGGACGGAAAGCCGCGGCGGATCTGATCCTCGTCGATCTCGACTCGCATCTCGGCGCCCTCAATCGCTCAGCCCTGATCGCCGCCGACTGGATCGTCCTGCCGATCGTTCCGGATCTCTTTTCCATCCATGGATTGAGGAATCTCGGCCCCACTCTCGCGTCGTGGCGAAACGAGTGGCAGCTGCGTCTCGACCGCTGCGACTCTGCTGACGTGGCGCTGCCGCCCGGCGCCATGCGTCCCCTCGGCTACATCCTGCAGCAGCAAGCCATCCGTCTCGACCGTCCCGCCAAGGCCTTCGACCGATGGACAAAGCGGATCCCAGGCGAATACGGAACCAACATCCTCCGTCAGACGGCAACGGATCGCCCCGTGACCTCCGACCCTGAGTGCCTGGCCATTCTGAAGAACTACCACAGCCTCGTGCCCCTCGCGCGGGAAGCCCGCAAACCGATGTTCTTCCTCAAACCGGCCGATGGCGCGGTCGGCGGCCACGCCGCTGGCGTCGGCGACGCGTACCTCGACTACAAGCGCCTGGCTTCGCGAATCACGGAGCGCGCCGGTATCGCCATCCCGGCGTTTCCCTGAAAAAACGCGTTATCGGCACGGGCGCGAGAGGTCTACGCGAAGCGTTTGGACTGCCGGCAGCTTTCTGCCGCTTTTGTATCGCCACGAGCAGCGCCGGTGGCTCGCTCCGGACAGTTGCGTGGTGCCAAAGGCAGCGCCTGTGGCTGTACAAGAGCGGCAGAAAGCTGCCGGCAGTCCAAACGCTTCGCGTAGACCTTTCGCGCTTTGCCGCTTCGGAGACCGCTGCGTCGGCCGCGGAGCGGCGGAACAGTCACGTCGCGTGAGGGACTTTTCCCTCCGTTTGCGCGATCTCCAGTAGCAGTCCATACCAAATCCGATCTGGAGAACTGATGAACGTGTATCGAATCGTCTTCATGGCCCTTGCCTTTGGCTCGCTGGCCGTCTTTGCGCAGCAGCCCGCTCCCATCACCCTGCCCGATCTCAATGCTGCCGAGTGGTTCGACGGGAAGATGGGCGGGACGTTCGGCGCGAAGACCGTCACGGCGTTCGCGAAGAGCAACCGGGTGGCCATCGGCGGCTTTCGGGTGGTCTTCGTCACGCATAACGAAGCGCGCGCGTTCGTTCGCGCCAGCTACATGCCGGGGCGCGAGACCGGGTCGGCGCGCGCGAAGATGGAAGTGGATCTGAAGGGCGTCGACGACGCCACGATGCAGGCCATCACCGATCGCGCTTACGCGCTCTTCGTCGAGCAGCTGAAAGCGGCGGGCCGCGAGGTCGTGCCGGTGGCGGAGATCCAGCCAGCTTACGCGGCGTTCAAGACCACGCCGGCGGTGCCGCAGGAAGTGACCACGGGCCTGCTCCGCGGCAAGGCCTTCACGCCGGCCGGGATGCCGCTGTGGTGGCAGATCGGCGATGCATGGGGCGACGCCGGGCTGGGGCAGAAGAACATGCGCGCGTTCAACGAGCTCTCGAAGTCCGTCAACGCGCCGGTGACCATCGCGCCGTTGATCGTGATCGACTTCGCGCACATGCAGTCCAGCGGCAATCGCAGCGGATTCCTGGCCCGGCGTGCCGAGGTTGGGGCGGCGCTGGCCATGAGCATCCCTACGTTTTACACGCGCGTCGTACGCGCGGAGCAGACCCGCTACGGCGGTCTGGTCACGAAGGGTGACGACGGCGCGTTGACGCTCACCCAGGTGCTCGATACCGACGTCGAATTCGCCGACCTCGATCGCGTGGACACGAAGACCGGCCGGGTGCTCAGCCTCACCGGCGCCGATTCGAAGAGCAAGAAGTTCCTGAACGTGGCCACGACCACCAACGAGGCCTACTCCGCGGCCGCCGCGGCCGTGCTGGCGCAGGCTACCGGCACATTCGCCAAGCTCTTCGCCGCCAACCCTGCCGCCAAGTAGCGAGGCCACCGTGCTGCTGCGTCACATCTTTCTTCGGGATCCGGTTGGGGACTCTACATCCCCTCGGATTCCGCCAGACGACGCTCATGCGCGCGCAGCAGGTCGCTCCGCGTCAGGATGCCGACCACACGGCGGGCGTGGTCGCGCGTCACGACGGGGAGGCGGCCGACGTCCTCCCGCACCATCAGATCCGCCGCCTCTCGCAACGTGTTGTCGTCGAACACCACCGCCGGCGGACGGGTGACCAGATCCGCCGCGCGGACTGCGCCGGCCGGCGGGTCGAGGAAGTCGCGCCGCGTGACTACGCCCAGCAGCGTGCCGTCCGCGTCGATCACCGGAAAGCCCTGATGCGTGGCGCTCAGCGCGCGCAACGCCTCGATGCTCGCATCGGCGCGGACGGTGACCACCTCGCGCGTCGACGCATCGGCCACGAAGACGAGGTCGAGGTGATCGGCCGCGTACTCGGACGGCACGCGCACGCCGCGGCGCACCAGCTTCTCGGTCATGATCGTGTTGCGCATCAACATCGAGGACACGAGAAAGCCGCCCGTGCAGCCGCCGAGGAGCGGCAGGAGGCCGAGCGGCTGCAGGGTGGTCTCGAAGGCGAAGACCACGGACGCCAGCAGCGCCCGTGACGCACCGGCGAAGATCGAGGCCATCCCCACCAGCGCGCAGATGCGCACGTCGATGCCCACTTGCGGGAAGGCCGCTGCCGCCACGCCGCCGAGAAACACGCCCACGCCGCCGCCGATGGTGAAGAGCGGCGCCAGCGTGCCGCCCGACGTGCCGCTGCCGAGGGCGATCGACCAGGAGACGAACTTCCAGGTGCAGAGAACCAGGGCCGTTGTCCCGATCAGTCGTCCGCCCACGAGATCCTCGATGTTGTCGTAGCCGACGCCGAGCGTCCGCGGCGCCACGATGCCCACCGCACCCACGACCAGGCCGCCGAGGGCCGGCCACCACATCCAGTGCACCGGCAGGTGCTCGAACAGGTCCTCGACCCAGTAGACCGCGCGCGTGACGTAGACGGATAGCCAGCCCACCAGCGCACCGAGGAGCACGTAGGCCACGAGGGCCGGCTCGGTCGGCTGCGCCAGGTGCGGCATCGGGAAGACCGGCGCGGTGCCGGCGTAGGCGATGCGCACGGCCGTGGCCGCCGCTGCCGCCAGCGCCACCGGCACCAGCGATCGCGGACGGAACTCGAAGAGCAGCAGCTCCACCGCCAGCAGCACCGCCGAGACCGGACTGCCGAACGTGGCCGCCATGCCGGCTGCGGCGCCGGCGGCCAGAAGGGTCTTCCGTTCCATGGCGGTGGTGCGGAAGATCTGCCCGACCACGGAGCCCATCGCGCCGCCGGTGGCGATGATCGGCCCTTCTGCGCCGAACGGGCCGCCGGTGCCGATGGAGACCGCCGCTGACAGCGGCTTGAGGAACATCACTCGCGGCGCGATGCGGCTTTCGTTCAGGAGCACCTGCTCCATGGCCTCGGGGATGCCGTGGCCGCGGATGGCTTTCGAGCCGTACCGGGCCATCAGCCCGACGATGATCCCGCCGATGGCCGGCACGAACAGCACCAGCCAGCCGAGGTGGTGGCGGCCGGGCGTGACGAAGGCGGTGGAGAGGCGGCCGTAGAAGGCGACGTTGGTGACCAGGCCGATCACCCGCACCAGCAGTTGCGCCACGAGACCGGTGGCGATGGCCAGCACCACCGCCGCCGCGCAGAGCACGAGCACCCGCCGGTCGAACATGCTCCTCTCCACCGGCAGGCGGGCGTTGGCAGCGGCGTGCGGGAGAGGGTCGGGAGCGGTCTTACGGCGCATGGCTTCCCATACGATATCGGTTCGTCCCGTCAACCGACAACTGCCGTAAACTCGCGGCGCATGAGCAAAGCCCTGCTGGCTACCAATACTGACGGTTATCGCGTCGCCCTCACCGAGATCCCGGACTCGGAGATGAAGGGCGACGTGCTCGTCGACGTCGCGTACTCCTCGCTCAACTACAAGGACGCCCTGGCGGTGACGGGCCGCGGCAAGATCGTGCGCCGTTTCCCGATGGTCCTCGGCATCGACCTGGCCGGTACGGTGGTGGAGTCCTCCAGCAGCGACTACAAACCGGGCGCTCGCGTGCTGGCGGTCGGTCAGGGCCTCGGCGAGAGCGAGTGGGGCGGCTACGCGGAGCGCCAGCGCGTCCGCGCCGACGCGCTGGTGCCGCTGCCGGACGGCATTTCGCTCGAGCAGTCGATGCAGATCGGCACGGCCGGCTTCACGGCCATGCTCTGCGTGCTCGCGCTGGCGCGCAACAACGTGGTGCCCTCCGAGCGCGAGCTCCTCGTCACCGGCGCGGCCGGCGGGGTCGGATCCGTAGCGGTGATGCTGCTGGCCGGCCGCGGCTACCGCGTGGCGGTGTCAACCGGACGTCCAGAGCTGGAGCCGTATTTCCGCGAGCTCGGTGCCACGACGATCGTCCCGCGCAGCGAGCTGGCCACGGCCGGTGCACCGATGCAGTCGGAGCGCTGGGGCGGCGCGGTGGATACTGTCGGCGGCGTCACCCTGGCGAACGTCTTCGCCCAGACCGCCTACGGCGGCGCCATCGCCTGCTGCGGCATGGCCGGCGGCCACGAGCTGCCCACCACGGTCTGGCCGCTCATCCTCCGCAACGTCTCCCTCCTCGGCATCAGCTCCATCCGCACGCCCAAACGCGAGCGCGTCGAAGCCTGGACCGCCCTGGCCCGCGAGCTCGACGAGCGCAAGCTCGCCACCATCGCCCGCACCGAACCGCTCTCGCGCATCCAGGAGCTGGCGGAGGAAATCCTGGGGGGAGGGGTTCGGGGGCGGGTGGTGGTGGATGTGAATGGATAGGTCGTTGGCGACGACGGGGGGCCTCCCGGCGGGAATGGTGAATGTTGAATGCTCAATGTTGAATGTTGAAGACCGGGGAAAAAGCCGGAGCCGAATTCAACATTCACCATTCAACATTCACCATTCACCATTCCCGCCGGGAGGCCCCCGCCATGGCAACAACCGAATCTACATCCCCTCCCCGCCCGCCCGGGTGACGCGCTCGCCTTTCGGCAACAGGCGCTTGGTGAGGCGCTGCTGGCGCAGGATCTCCTGCAGTTGCGGGCGGATCGTCTCGGAGAGCGGGGTGGTGTTGCCGGCGTAGGCGAGGTTGGTCGTCTCCAGGGGATCGGCGGTCAGGTTGTACAGCTCCCACTCGGCGTACATCGGGCGGGGGTTCTTGTCGTCCGTGCCGTCGGCATCGGGCGGCTCGAAGTAGCGTGAGTACTTCCACGTCACGCCGTCGAGGTCGACCACCACCGTCTCCACGTTGTTCGGCTGCACCACCGGGGCGTAGGGCTTGCGGGCCGTCAGCTCGTTCAGGCCGCGGCTCACGTCGTCGCTGGTCATGAAGTAGACCGGCTCCGGCTCGATGGCCTCGCCCTTCAGGATCGCGGCGGAGAGATCGCGGCCGACCAGGCGGCGCGTCTCCGTGTGATCGCGCTCGAGCTGCTGCCGTGCTGCGTCGATGTCGACGTTCGCCAGACCGAGGAGGGTCGGGGCGAGGTCAGCGTGAGAGGTGAGCGTGGTGATCTTCCGCGGCGTCTTCGGGATCGGCTCGCCGGCCACGATCAGCGGCACGTGGATGGTTTCCTCGTACGCCTGGTACCACTTCTGATGCATCCCGCCGTGGGCGCCGAGCATGTCGCCGTGGTCGGAGGTGAAGACGATGATCGTATCGCGGGCGAAGCGCGACTTCATCAGCCGCTCGTACACCTGCACCAGGTACTGATCGACGGTCTGCTGCAGGTAGTAATAGAACTGCCGGTACAGCTCCACCGTCGGCTGCGGCAGGAGCATCTTCGGATAGACGTCGATGTAGCTAGCCTGGCAGATCGGCTTGGTGGAGAGGTCTTCCGTCGCGGTGGGCGGCGGCGGGATGTTGGGGATGCTCGGGTCGGTGAACGGATAGCCGAACGACTGCCACATCAGGCCGAAGAAGACGATGTCGTGCGGGTTCACGTACGAGTTCACCAGCAGCCACGGCGTGTCGTCTTCGCTTTCGTCGAGCGCGTCGAGCAGGTCGACGGCCTGTTTGCAGAACCACTTGTCGCGCACCCAGCCGGAGTTCGCCTGCGACCGGCCATGCGGCTCGGGTCCGATCCAGCCATCGAAGCCGAATTCCTTCAGCCGGTTGGCCTCGGCGTAGTAGTCGACGTTCCGTTCGATCTGCGTCCCGTCGCTCCGCGTGGAGGCGAGCGAATCGTGCGAGCCGGGCATGAGGATGTCGGCGTGCGAGATGTGCCACTTGCCTTTGTAGAACGTCCGGTAGCCGGCCGCCTTGAACCAGTCGCCCAGCGTCGGCACGGTGTTCGGGTCGAGCCAGTACATACCCGGATCCCACGCGCTCTTGGCCGCGCCATCCGTCTGGGTGACTCCATGCAGCGAGGGGTACTCGCCGGTGAAGATCGAGGTCCGGCTCGGGGCGCAGGCCGACGACATCGTGTAATGCCGCTCGAACTCGATCCCGTTCTTCCGCAGCATCCGCTGCGCCACCAGCTTCTCCTCCATCCACTTCTTCAGTTCCTTCGAGTCATAGACAGTCGGGTAGCGAAGCTCATCGACCATCAGCACGAGCACGTTCGGACGACGCATGGTTACTCCTTCCACTATTGATTGAATCGGACCTG
>JAXDJK010000020.1:0-3908 GCA_034665665.1 Acidobacteriota bacterium | reverse complement strand
CGATAGCCGCAGCAGATTCTGCGGCGTGCGCGAGGCCGGCCCTTCGCTGGATGCCCGGTGCTCGACGAGGCTTTCCACCCCGCCCAGCGAGGTCGCCCGCGTGAAGAGCCGCGTCTTCGCCGCCACCGCCAGCGCCGCCTCCCGCCCGCCGCGCACGAGGAACGACAGCATCCCGCCAAAGTCCGACATCTGCTGCCGGGCCACGTCGTGCCGCGGGTGCGACGGAAGGCCGGGGTAGTACACGGCTTCGACCGCGTCATGAGTAGAGAGGAACCGCGCCACCGCCGCGGCGTTCTCGCAATGCACGCGCATCCGCGCGGAGAGCGAGCGAATTCCGCGCAGCACCAGCCATGAATTGAACGGCGCGGCGGTGGCGCCGAGGGTCGTCCGCACATCCAGCACCCGTTCGAAGAGCGCATCGCGGCGGAGGAAGGCCAGCGAGCCGCCGGCCACGTCGGAATGCCCGCCGAGGTATTTGGTCGTCGCGTGCAGCACCACGTCGGCCCCCAGTTCCAAAGGCCGCTGCAGCGCCGGTGTGGCGAACGTTCCATCGACGACGAAGAGCGCCCGTTGTTCGCGCGCGATCGTGGCCAGCGCCGCGAGGTCGACCACCTTCAGCAGCGGATTGGAAGGCGACTCCGCCCAGAGCAGCGTGGCCTCACCGTGCATGGCGCGGCGCACGGCATCCAGATCCTCCATCGCCACCGTCTCCCACGTCAGCCCCCAGCGCGCGAACAGGTCGCCCGCCAGGATGCGGAACGTGTAATAGCTGTCGTCCGGAAAGACCACATGCGTCCCGGCGGGCAGCGCCTGCAGCAGGGCCGCTCCCGCGGCCATCCCCGACGCGAACGCCAGCGCCGCCTCGCCGGAGTCGATGGCCGCGAGCGCCTCCTCGAGCTGCGTCTGCGTCGGATTGTGATCGCGGATGTAGCTGTACCCGCGCGACGCCTCCCCCTCCACGGAACGCTCGAACGTCGTGGAGAGATGGATCGGCGGCGCGACGGCGCCCGTGGCCTCGTCGATGTGCATGCCGGCGTGGATCGCTTTCGTGTCGAAGTGCATGCCCGGAAGCATGCCTCAGGACGCGCCCTGCGCGGTAGCGGAAGTGCTCGTTGGAACGTTATTTGCGTGAAAATCTATTGGGCACCCCCGCTTGAACCCTCGAATCGCACGCCTCCTCCCCTGGATCGTGGTCGCCGCGCTCGCGCCGGCCGCGGTGGCGCAGGATTGGTCGCAGGGCGGCTATGCCAGCCGCACCAGCGTGGCCCAGGGCGGCAGCATCTCCTTCCACATCGCCACGGCCACCAGCCCTTTCAACCTGCAGATCGTCAACCTGGCCAATCCGTCCCAGGTGCTGACTACGATCAGCGGCCTGACCTCCGCGGCGCGCAACTGCAACGACCTGTGGGAGGCCGGCTGCGGCTGGCCCGTGACCACGCAGTTCACCATTCCGGCAACCTGGCCGAGCGGCTACTACGCCGCGCGCTTCCCCACCAGCGCCGGCACGCGCAACGTCATCTTCGTGGTCCGTCCAGCGACCCCGGGCGCGGCCACCCCGTTCGTCGTGATCTCCTCCACCCACACCTACCTCGCGTACAACCCGTGGGGCGGCAAGAGCCTCTATGACTTCAACTCCACGGATGGCGTGCGCGCGGCCGTCGGGGCGTATCAGCGGCCGTACGCGGACAACGACGGCCTGGGGCGCTTTCCGCTCTGGGAGGAACCGTTCGTCCGCTGGATGGCCGGCGAGGGGCGGGCCTTCGACGTCATCACCGATGAGGACCTCGAACAGGATCCGGCCCTCCTCGCCCATTACAAGGTGGCCATCCTGGTGGGGCACGCGGAGTACTGGTCGCTTCCCGCGCGGCAGAACCTGACCGCATTCCTGAACGGCGGCGGCCATCTGGCCGTCTTCGGCGGCAACACCATGTGGTGGCAAACACGCTTCGATCCGGTCTCGCGCCGGCTGACCTGCTACAAAGACGCGGCCACCGATCCGCTGCGCGGCGTCGACGACGACGTGGTGACGGTGAACTGGTTCGACGCGCCGGTCTACAACCCCGAGAACTTCGTGATCGGGTCGTCGTTCCGGCACGGCGGCTATGCGAATGTCACCGCCGCGGGCAGCACCAACCCGAAGCCCGACGGACAACGCACGCCCTACAAGGTCACCAACGCCTCCAACTGGGTCTTCGACGGCACGGGGGTGACGAACGGGCAGCTGATCGGCCAGGCCGCCGGCGGCATCGAGACAGACGGGGTGGTCTTCAACACCACCGCCACCGGCACGCTGGAGGTGGACGGCTCCGACGGCGCGCCGCTCAACTTCGAGATCCTGGCGACGCTCCCCGCCGACGAGGGCTACGCCGTGATCGGCATGTTCACACTGCCGAACGGTGCGACGGTGTTCAACGCCGGCACGCGCGATTGGTCGCACGCGCTCCTGGCGCACGACCCGGTGATCGAGCAGGTGACGCGCAATCTCCTGGACCGCCTCGGCACGGGCCTGCCCGAGCCCTATCAGCCGCGCACCAGCGACTGGCAAACGGTTGACCTCTTCAACACGCCCAGTCCCGCCGGACCGGTGGCCGGGGTGCTGCCGAACTGGGGCGGCAACCTGACCAAGGCCGCGCTGACGTCATCCTGCGCGCACGAAGGAGCCCTCGGGCTCCAGCTCAATGGCACGACCTGGACGCAGTTCGGGCGGCCGCTCACGCCGGACGGCAGCCTCCTCGACGCCACGGAGGTCGAGCTCTGGGTGAATGCGGATGGCTATACCCAGTCGGCCACGTACGGCTTCGCACTGATCGAGCTGGCCGGGACCGTCAACGGCACCACCACGGTGTACGGCGAGATCGAGGCGGAACGGGTGAAGAGCGGGATGAGGGTGCACGGCATCGCCCGCCGGCCCGATGGAACGATCGCCGCGGAGACGCCCTCGGTGACGCTCGGCGCGGGCTGGCAGCAGATCAAATTCTCCTGGCGCTCGCCCGGGACCATGGAACTGCAGGTCGGCGCCGGAACGCCGGTGCAGGCCACCAATCCCTTTGCGGGCGGCGCCGTGAACCTCATGCAGATCAACTTCCCCGGCAGCAGTTACGGCTTCCGCGGCCCGCTCTGCGTCGACGAGTTGCGCCTCAAACTCGCCACCGGCTCCTGCACGCCGCCCTCGATCACCACGCAGCCGGCCAGCTCGAGCATCACCGCCGGCCAGTCGGCGACGCTCTCCGTATCAGCCACCGGCACCGGGCCGTTCACGTACCAGTGGTACACCGGCGTCTCCGGCAACCGCACCTCGCCGGTCAGCGCCGCGACGACATCGACGATCTCGGTAAGCCCGCAGAATACGACCAGCTACTGGGCCGCCGTCACCAACGCGTGCGGAACCGCCGAAAGCGACGCCGCCACGATCACCGTCTGCACCGCGCCAACCATCGCCGCGCAACCGCAGTCGGCCTCCATCACCAGCGGCCAGTCCACCACCCTCTCCGTCTCCGCGAACGGCTCCGGCCCACTCACCTACCAGTGGTACACCGGCGCGTCCGGCAACACCGCCGCCCCGATCGCGAACGCGACGGCGTCCTCCATCACCGTGAGCCCCACCAGCACCACCAGCTACTGGGTGCGCGGCACCAACTCCTGCGGAACCGCCGACAGCGCCGCTGCAACCGTCACCGTCTGCACCGCGCCCTCGATTGCCGCGCAACCGCAGTCGACCTCCGTCACCAGCGGCCAGTCCACCACCCTCTTTGTCTCCGCGAACGGCTCCGCCCCGCTCGCATACCAGTGGTACACCGGCGCGTCCGGCAACACCGCCGCACCCCTTGCGAACGCCACCGCGTCCTCCATCACCGTCACTCCGACCGGCACCACCAGCTACTGGGTGCGCGTCACCAACTCCTGCGGCG
>JAXDJK010000019.1:0-3233 GCA_034665665.1 Acidobacteriota bacterium | reverse complement strand
ACAGCCATGATCACCGAGGATGGCACCGGCAGCGCCTGTGGCTGTGCCAAAGCGGCAGAAAGCTGCCGGCAGTCCAAACGCTTCGCGTAGACCCTCCGCGATTCGCTCGCCGAGGTCCGTTACACTTCGCCAACGACCATGTCCCGCCTCCTTCTCACCGGAGCCACCGGCTTCATCGGACGCCAGCTCGCCCTAGCGGCGGTCGCGCGGGGGTGGGAGGTGCATGCTCCCGTGCGGGTGGTGCCGGAGGAGAGAGTCGACGGCGTGGAGTACCACGCCGTCGATCTGCTGGACGATCCGGCTGGGGTACGGCAGACCGTCGCGGCCATCGGGGCGAGCCACATGCTGCACCTGGCCTGGTACGCGGTCCCGGGGCTGTACTGGACCTCGGCGGAGAACTTCCGGTGGGTGACCGCCTCCATGGCCCTCGGCGACGCCTTTCGCGACGCCGGCGGGCGGCGGCTGGTCGTGGCGGGGTCGTGCGCCGAGTACGACTGGCGCTTCGGCTTCTGCAGCGAGAGCGTGACCCCGCTCGCTCCGGCCACGACGTATGGCGTGGCCAAAAACGCGCTGCGGAGTCTGCTCGCATCGTGGAGCGTGCAGAGCGACGTCAGCTTCGCTTGGGGGCGGATCTTCTTTCTCTACGGACCGGGGGAGCCGCGGCCGCGCCTGGTACCCTCCGTGGTCACGTCGCTCCTGGCCGGCCGCACGGCCGAGTGCACGGCAGGGACGCAGGTCCGCGACTTTCTGCATGTTCGCGACGTCGCCGAGGCCTTCTTGGCGCTGCTCGCCAGCGAGGTGGAAGGCCCGGTGAACATCGCCTCCGGGCAGGCCGTGGCCGTTCGGGACGTCATCCAGACCATCGCCGGCCAGCTCGGCAAGACGGAGCTGGTGGCCCTCGGCGCGCGGCCGATGCCGGACGAGCCGCCCCTCGTGGTGGCGGACATTCGCCGATTGCAGCGTGAAGTGCAGTGGTCGCCGCGATACGATCTCGCCGCAGGCTTGCGCGAGACGATCGAGTGGTGGAGAGAGAACGGTTGATTCCGAGGAACGCGTGCCCCGTGTGCACGTCCCTCGCGACGGAGGTCTTCCTCCGCCGCCCCGGCGTGCCCGTCCACCAGAACCAGCTCTGCGGAACCGTCGAGAGTGCCGTGGCGGCCACGCGTGGCGACCTGGAGATGACGGTCTGCCGCGACTGCGGCTTCGTCTTCAACCGCACCTTCGACGAGACCAGGCTCTCCTACGGCGACGACTACCAGAACAGCCAGATCTGCTCGCCCTTTTTCCAGGAGTACGTGGACGGGCTGGTGCACCGCATCGTCGATGACCTCGGCATCCGCGGCAAGCGCATCGTCGAAGTCGGCTGCGGCAAAGGCTACTTTCTGGAGCGCCTCGTCCGCGCGGACCCGGGCAACCGGGGGGCCGGCTACGACACCAGCTATGAAGGCCCCGAGGTGGCGATGGAGGGGCGGCTCACCTTCCACCGCCGCTACTACGGCGGCGCGAGCGATGCGGCGCAGCCCCCCGACGCCGTGGTCTGCCGCCATGTCATCGAGCACGTGGCGGAGCCCGCCGCGATGCTGCAGTCGATCCGGGCCGCGCTCCACATCGCGCATCACAACAGCGCGCCCGACGCGGTAGTCGTCTTCGAGACCCCGTGCGTGGAGTGGATTCTCCGCAACCGCGTGATCTGGGACTTTTTCTACGAGCACTGCTCGCTCTTCTCCGCCGCCTCGCTGACCACCCTCTTCGAGCGCTGCGGGTTCACCGTGACCGGCGTGCGGCACGTCTTCAACGACCAGTACCTCTGGCTCGAAGCGCGGCCGGCCGTGCGGCCCGGAACGGCCCCGCTCCACCCCGGCAGCATCGTCGAAGCCTGCCGCGACTTTGCCGGCTTCGAGCGCGAGCTGGTGGAGGGCTGGCGCGCACGCATCCGCGCGTTGAGCGAGAATGGCGGCGTCGCCCTCTGGGGAGCAGGGGCGAAGGGAGTGACATTCGCCGGGCTGGTCGACGCCGAACGGACCTTCATCGATTGTGTGGTCGACCTCAACCCGCAGAAACAGGGCCACTTCGTCGCCGCCACCGGCCATCCGATCGTGCCGCCGGCCGACCTGGCGGGGCGCGGCGTGCGCAACGTCGTACTGATGAATCCGAATTACGAAGCCGAGAATCGCGCCATCGCCGCACAGGCCGGCCTCGACCTGCAGTTCATCGCCTGAAAGGAGCAGTCTTGCGTCTTGTCATCGACACCGATTCGAATGAGCTTCAGGTCACGGACGGCGGCACGTCCGAGACCCTGCCGCTCTACAGCCGCGCCGCCTTCGAGCACATCTCGCGGCAATGGATCCGCGTAGGGTGGGACCAGAAATACTCCTACACGTTTTCCTGGCTCGGCCGCCCGGTCATCCAGCTGCCCGAAGACCTCGTGCGGATCCAGGAAGTGATCCACGAGCTCCAGCCCGACGTCATCGTGGAGACGGGCGTGGCCCATGGCGGCTCGCTGATCTTCTACGCCAGCCTCTTCCAGGGCATGGGGAAGGGGAGGGTCGTGGGGGTGGACATCGAGATCCGTCCCGCCAACCGGGAGGCCATCGAAGCGCATCCGCTCAGCTCGTACATCACCCTCATCGAAGGAAGCTCCACCGCCCCGGCTACCCTCGACGCCGTCCGTGCGCAGATCCGGCCCGGCGAGCGCGTGCTGGTGATCCTCGACTCGGACCACTCCCGCAAGCACGTCACCGACGAGCTGAACGCCTACGCGCCGCTGGTCACGTCCGGGTCGTACATCGTGGCCACGGACGGCCTCATGGAAGACCTTCACGACGTCCCCCGCGGCGCAGCCCGGTGGGCGGAAGACAACCCGTCGGCCGCCGCGCGCGAATTTGCGGCCGAGCATCCGGAGTTCCTTCTGCAGCAGCCGGCCTGGCCATTCAACGAGAGCACCCTGCGCCGGAACATCACCCACTGGCCGGACGCCTGGCTGCGCCGTCTTTCCTGATCCCGTGAGCCTGAACCGCAACGTAGCCGCGAACTTCGCCGGAAACCTCACCACCGCCGTCATGGCGGTGGTGTTCATCCCGGTGTACGTGCACTACCTCGGCATCGAAGCGTACGGGCTGGTCGGTTTTTCGGCCACGCTCACCAGCATCCTCGGCATCGCCAACGTGGGCCTTTCGACGACCCTCAACCGCGAGTTCGCCCGCCGCTCCGCCCGTCCCGATATCGCCGTGGGC
>JAXDJK010000018.1:0-3580 GCA_034665665.1 Acidobacteriota bacterium | reverse complement strand
TCAGCGGGACGTCGGGATGCTCGCAGATCGCGGCACCTGCTTTGGCGCCGAGGCCGTGCACGATGTTGATGACACCGGGCGGAATGCCTGCTTCGAGCGACAACTCGGCGAGCCGGTTCGCCGTCAGCGGCGTGAACTCTGACGGTTTGGCGACACACGTGTTGCCGGCGGCAATCGCGGGGGCGATCTTCCAGGTGAGCAGGTACAGCGGCAGGTTCCACGGCGAGATGAGGCCTGCCACACCGACCGGCTGGCGCAGCGTGTAATTGAGCGCGGTGTCGTCGGTCATGTGCGCTTCGCTGGCGTGGTGAAGGATGGCCGTTGCGAAGAAGCGAAAGTTCGCCACCGCGCGCGGGATGTCGAGGCGCTTCGCGAGCGCGACCGGCTTGCCATTGTCTTCACTCTCCAGCCGCGCCAGCTCGTCGAGGTTACGCTCGATGAGATCAGCGAGCTTCAGCAGCAGGCGGCTGCGTGTTTCCGCCGGCGTCTTGGACCACACCGGAAAGGCGGCCTTCGCGGCGCGGACAGCGTCGGCGACATCATCACGATCGGAGTCCGGGATGTGAGCGAGCACCTCGCCACTGGCAGGCGCGATGTCCTCGAGGTACGCACCGGCACGCGGAGGGACAAAGCAGCCATTAATGAAGTTACCGAGGCGCAACGGCGAACTCCTCGGGCTCGAACTCCCAGCGGTCGATGTCCGGATCCCACGAGTCCCACGGCACGATGCCGCCCATTCGTTGCCTTAGATTGGGCGGGATGACCTCGGGGACGATGAAGGCTTTCTGGCGGCGGAGTTTGTACGGGTTGCGGAACTCGAAGCCGAGCACGCCGAGGATGTAGCGGGCGATGTACCACGTCGCCTGCGGGTTCCAGCCGTGTGCGATTTTCACCACCACGCCGAGACCTTCCGGGTATTCGGGATGCTGGATGGCGAGACCGAGCAGACCGTCCGCGCCCTCCTTGGCCAGCACCTGGCCGCCGCAGGCTTTGAGGACCGTCGAATCGAGGCGATTGAAACCTCCGATCAGATCGGGATGCTTCGTCATCGCGCCCCAGATCCAGTCGGTATCTTTCTCGGTGACCAGGTTCGCGAAGAGCTTCGCGAGATCAGTGACCGTCATCGAGACGGTGGGCAGGCCGCAGCCATCTTTGGCGATGGTGCCGACTTTCCAGTCGGAGCCGAGCACGCTGGCGATGTAGCGGAGGTACTCCTGGAAGAACGGATGATGCGGCCAGACGTAGCCGACGCGGCGCCACCCTTTCGCACGGCAGCCGCGCAGGATGGCGGCGTGCTCGCCGGAGCAGCAGTGGTACCAGCGGCGGGGACGGCGCACCTGTCGGCCGAACTGCACGAGAGGCACGTCGTGCGGCGTCTGCATCAGGCCCCACTCGGCTTCGCGGAGGATGGAGCGTGCCACGCGGACGTGCTCCGTGTCGCCGTTGTGCGAGGCGACGGAGATGGCCTGCTGTTCGCTGTCGAGCTCGCGGGCCAGCTCTTTGGTGAAGACCTTCATCATGATGGGCTTGACCATGGAGCGGCCGTAGACCTCGACGTTGCCGCCAAAGGAGTAGAGGAGGTTGCGGCCCGAGACCCAGGAGACGGCGCCGTGGATGGTGTTCTCGGCGACGCCGTTGCGGCGGTATTCGACGAGGGGCTGCCAGTTGGGCATGGCTCGCGCGAAGTTCGGCGTGGCGGCTTCGTCGAAGGTGGCGGTCTGCGGGTCTTGATCGATGGTGGTCATGGATGTCGGAGCTGCGGGGCGACGTTGTGCATGAAATCGTACATATTTTTCATGACGCGCTTTGAGTCGTGATTATTGAAGTCGAACCAGAGCATCAGCCGGTCCTCGGGATGGAAGCGCTCGTTGGCTTGCGCGAGGATGGCAGCGGCGTCGCCGACGAGTGCGTTGTTCGTAGCGCGGCGGACCTTTTCTTCGTCGAGGGTGCCCTCGAGGGCGCGCCAGTAGTTCGAGAGGGTCTCGCGCGCTTCTTCTTTGGCCTGCTCCGCGTCGTCGTTGATGAAGACCAGGACAGTGCGCGGCATGAGGCGGCGGTGCCAGTTGCCGCCAGCCTCGTGATAACCGGTCTGCATCCGTTCGTTCGTTTTTTCGATCTCGTCGCCCGGGGTAATCGACAGGTTGAAGACGCCCACCGGCAGGAGGGTGTTGGCGAAGAGTTGGGTGGCTGGGTCGTGGGAGCCGATGGAGAGGCGCAGGAGGTCGAGGCGCGCTTCCTGCGGAATGATTTTGAGATTCGGGAAGCGCCAGCGGGGCTCGAGCGGGATTTCGTCGACATATTGTCCGTACGCGTCCTGCGCGCGCTGCCAGTCGGCGTCGGCGCGGAAATCGGGACGGCGCAGGGCGCGCGGGACGAGGTCGGAAGAGCTGAGGGTCTCGCCTTTCAGGAGGCGGAGGAAGATCTCGGTGGCTTCTTCGAAGATCTTGTTCTTGACGACCGGCCACGCGGCGGCTTCGACGGGGTTGCGCGGGACGATGCCGTATGGGACGTTGATGAAGGGAAAGCGGCCGGAGGCGAAGCCGATGGTGAGGAGGCGCCGTTCGTCGGCGTCGAGGCCGTGGAGGGTGAGGAAGGTTTTGATGCGCTCGGCCGCGGCGATGGGGCCGCCGTTGCAGAGGATGTTCATGATGGCGGAGCCGACGCCGATCTGTTTCGTCCGGCCGAAGATGCGGTGGGCCAGTTGGAGGATGTCGGTGTTGAGGCCGATCTCGCCGACGAAGTGGGGGATGACGGCGCCCGGATTGGTTTTCTGGACTTCGGTGGAGAGGTGGCTTTCGGCGACCCAGGCGGTGCCGAAGCCGAGCTGGTCGGCGAGCTCCACTTGCTCGAAGAAGTTCGAGAACATGGTGCGCTCGTCCGGCATGTAGCCGTTCACTTCGGTCTGGCAGATGGAGAAGAAGATGTCGAGCTCCATGGACCCGCTACATTAGCACCGGCGCCGGTTGCATCGAGCTGCGGCATACTTTGCGGCCATGAGAGTTGCCGGTCGTTTCCTGCTCCTGTTGCTCGTCGCGTGCGCTACGGCCACGGCGCCTGTCGATGTGCCGAAGAACCGGTACGGGTTGCGGGTCGTGCCGGATGTGGCGACGTATCAGGCGTTGGTGGCGGCGGATCCGGCGAAGCGGCTGGTGGATATCAGCAGTGCGGTGCCGACTGTCCGGCTGGATGTGCGGTACGCGACGCCGAACAATTTCATGAAGAAGACGCTGTATCCGGAGGCGAAGGTTTACCTGCGGAAGCCGGCCGCGGAGGCACTTCGTGACGCGCAGACGGAGCTTGCGGCGCTCGGCCTCGGGCTGAAGGTGTTCGATGGGTATCGGCCGTACCGGGTGACGGAGGCGATGTGGGAGCCGATCCGGAATCCGGATTTCGTGGCGGATCCGAAGAAAGGGTCGCGTCACAACCGCGGGGCTGCCGTCGACGTGACGCTGATCGACATGCGCACGGGCGAGGAGCTGCCGATGCCGACGCCGTACGACGACTTCACGGCCCGGGCGCGGCATGACTTCGCCGATCTTCCACCCCTGGTCCTCGCAAACCGCGGCAAGCTGCGCGACGT
>JAXDJK010000017.1:0-2774 GCA_034665665.1 Acidobacteriota bacterium | reverse complement strand
GTCAAAGCCATCACCCAGATGATCCAGAACCGGGTGGATCTGCTGAAGATCTTCGAGCCGCCGCCGGTGAATCAGGAAGACGTCCGCCGCATCCTGCGCTCGATGGTCATCCTCAATCCCGACGCGCCGAAGCTGACCGCCGAGTTGAGCGTGCGCTATCCCTCCAAAGACGGCAGCCGCACCGATGCCCAGATGCTCGTGCAGATCCCGCGCGACCAGGTCACGCCGTCCGTGGTCGGGCAGGGCGAGGTCTACACGATCGACGTGGTCGGCGAAGTGCTGCGCGACGGCAAGCTCTGGGAGCGCTATCGCTACCGCTTCGACTTTCCGGGCGACACGAAGGGCGACAAGCTGCCGATCGTCATCGACCGCCTGCTCCGCCCCGCCGAGTACACCTCGCGCATCAAGATCGTCGACGCCAACACCGGCGCCGAAGCGCTCGTCGAGACGGAGCTGACCGTACCGGACATTTACGAGCCCGAGGCCATGAAAGTGGCCACCATCGAGACCAGGGCCGAAGCCACGGCCGCCGTCTCGCAGCTCAAGCAGGAGCTGGTGGCCAAGGAGCCGCGCCTGCGCATCATCCCGCCCAGCGACGAGGTCGTGAACGGGATGCACACCATCGAGACCCTGATCAGCGGCGACGCCATCAAGGCCGTCGAGTTCTGGCTGGACGGCAAGAAGCTGGCCGTCCGCCGCCAGCCGCCGTACTCGCTCGATTTCGATTTCGGCAACGTGCCGCAGATGCGCCGCATCCGCGCCATCGCCCTGAACGCGCAGGACCAGCCGATCACGGGCGACGACGTGGTGGTGAACCTCGGCACGGACCCGTTCCGCGTGCGCATCACGTCTCCCCGCATCGCGCCGAAGCTGGTCGGACCAACGCGCGTCGATATCGATGTGAGCGTGCCGGACGGCAGGGAGCTCGACTCGCTGGAGCTCTACTGGAACGAGCGGCGAGTGGCCACCATGTACGACCCGCCGTTCGTCCACACCGTCGATATCCCCGCCACCGAGGGTGTCGGCTACCTGCGCGCCGTGGCCACGCTCAAGGACGACGACCAGGCGCCCGCCGAGGACGTGGTGCTGATCAACACGCCCGCGTACATGGAAGAGCTGAACGTCCATCTGGTGGAGATGCCGACCACGGTCATCGTGGGCGGCAAGCCGGCGAATCACCTCGAGGAAAAGGCGTTCAAAGTGCTGGACGAAGGAAAGCCGGTGACGATCTCGAAGTTCGAGCACGTCACCAACATGCCGCTCTCGATCGGCATGGCCGTCGATTCTTCCGGCTCGATGCAGCCGCGGATGGACGAGGCCCAGAAGGCGGGCGCGCAGTTCTTCCAGAACGTGATGCGGAAGGGCGACCGCGCCTTCCTGGTCGGCTTCGATTCGACGCCGCAGGTGGTGCAGCGCTGGTCCACGAAGGTTGGTGACATCCACGCCGGGCTGGCCAAGCTGCGGGCGGAGGAGTCGACGGCGCTGTACGACGCGATCGTCTACTCGCTCTACAACTTCCTCGGCGTGAAGGGGCAGAAGGCGCTGGTGGTGATCAGCGACGGCAAGGACACGGCCTCGAAGTTCACGTTCGATCAGGCCGTCGAGTACGCCCGCCGCGCGGCCGTGCCGATCTACGCGATCGGGATTGGCATCCGCGGCAACGAGATGGACGTGCGCTACAAGCTGAGCAAGCTTTGCAGCGAGACGGGCGGCGCGACCTACTACATCGAGACAGCGCGCGACCTGGGCAGGATCTACGAAGACATCCAGACCGAGCTGCGCTCGCAGTACGTGATCGGGTTCTATCCGTCCGCCGACATCAAGGCGGGCAGCAAGTGGAGGGAGTTGACCGTGCAGGTGAACGAAGGCAAGGCCAGGACGATCCGGGGCTATTTTCCGTGAGGCGGTTCCTCGGGTTCCTCGGGTTCCTCGGGTTCCTCGGAGGGGCTTCGATGCTCTCCGCGGCGCAGGCTCCGGTGCCCGACAAGGCTGCTGCCGAGAAGGAAACGAAGGCCACCGCGGCACCCGCTCCGAAGGCCGAGCGGAAGAAGCTCACCCGCGCGGAGCGCAAGGAACGCACGGCCAAGCTGCCGGACCAGCACCGCGAGTGGCTCGCCAACGTCGAGCCGATCGTCCTGCCGGATGAGGTCGAGACCTTCCTTCGCCTCGACACCGACGCGCAGCGCGACATGTTCATCGAGGACTTCTGGCGCCGCCGCGACATCGCCCAGGGCACCACGAACCATGCCTTCAAACGCGACTACGAGGAGCGCCTCGAGTTCGTGCGCAGCGAGTTCGGGCAGGTCTCCTCGGACCGCGGGAAGCTCTGGCTGCTGCATGGCCAGCCGACGGCCCGCTGGGTCGTCAACTGCAACGTCTACCAGCCGATGGACATCTGGTACTACCGCTACCTCGAGTCGTTCCATCAGCACGACATCTATTTCCTCTTCTACATCCCCGGCTATCAGCGTGATTACCGGCTCTGGAATCCGCTCGGCGGTGCGCTGGCGCGGCAGGAGCTGATGGCCAAAGACAACATCGCCAGCCACGGCAGCAGCGGGAACCCGATCTACGACTGTCCGAAGGACGGCGAGGTGATCGTGGCCGGGATGATGGGGATGGAGAACATCAAGGAGCGTCTCGGCGTGGCCTTCGAGCCGCCGAAGCTGATGACCGAGGACGTCAAGGCCATGACCCGCTCCCTGGTCATCGCCACGGCCGGCGTGGCGCTGCTGCCGACGGAGCTGAGCATCCAATACCCGGCCGGCGACGGC
>JAXDJK010000016.1:0-3155 GCA_034665665.1 Acidobacteriota bacterium | reverse complement strand
CGGTGGCGAACGTCCTGGCCGCCGCGAGCTCCCGTCTCTTTGTCGCGGTACCTCTCCTCGACGCGTTTGACGGCTTTCACGCGCTGAACGTGCTCCTCGGCGCGCTGCTCCTGGTCGTGCTCTATCGCTTCGTGGAACGCCACACCTCCACGGCCGCCGCGGTGCTGACTGTGTTGCTGCTCTTCCTCCTGCCGCGGCTCGTGGGCGATTTCTTCGCCAACATCAAGGACTACCCGGAGATGGTCTTCTTCAGCCTGACGCTGGTGGCCTTCTTCGCCGCGTACGAGCGCGGCTCGGCGCGCGGCATCGGCGCCAGCGGCGCGCTGTGGGGCCTGGCCATCGGCACGAAAGCCAACGCTGCGTTCATCTTGCCGATCGTCGTGTTGTACATCGCGGCGCGCGGCCTGGGCGAGCATTGGCGCGACCGGCGGCGCACGCTGCTCCTGGCGCTCGTCGGCGCCGGCATCATCGCCGGCGCGATCGTCTTCGCCTCGTGGCCGTACCTGTGGGAGGCGCCGGTCGCACGGATCCTGGAGAACTACCGCTACGTCTCCGGCCGCGCCTTCGATCAGGCCACGACGGACGCGCCGTGGTGGCAGATGCTGCTCTACACCACGCCTCCGATCGTGCTGCTGCTCTTCGCCGCGTCGCTGCCGCTGTTCGTCGGTCGCGCGCGGCGGCGCGAGCCGCTGGCCATCCTGCTGCTGGTCTGGATCGCGGTGGTGGCGACGCGCCTGTCGCTGCCGGGGGCGCTCAACTTCGACGGCGTGCGGCACTTCCTGGAGCTGTTTCCACCGCTCGTGATGATCGCGGCCATCGGTTCGGTGGAACTGGCGCGGAGGTTCATTTCGTCGAGCGCTGTGCGCGCCGCGGTGCTGGCCGTTCCGATCGTGCTCACCGCCAACGCCACCGTACAGGTCCACCCGTTTGAGCTGGTCTACTGGAACGCGCTGATCGGCGGCTACTCCGGCGCGCGGGCCGCCGGCATTCCGCAGGCGTCGGACTACTGGGCCACGAGCTACCGGCAGGGCATGCGCTGGATCAACACCAACGCGCCGCCGAACACGCTGCTGGTGGTCACGGTGTCACCACACACGGTGGCCATGGCAGCGCCGCTGCGCCTCCGGCCGGACATCGGCGTGGCCACGCTCTCCGCCGAACGCGCCTACCGCATGGCGGCGACGCGGCCGGTATTCGTGATGTTCGTGCCGCGCGAGGAGTGGCGCACGCCCTTGGACCGCACGCTCGAACGCACGCAGACGCCGACCGCGTCGTGGGAGCGCGATGGCGCGCCGGTCCTGCTGATCTATCAGCTCAGCGCGCCGCGATGACGCGCCCAGCTCAACGCGACGCGATGACGCGTCCGAGCTGATGCCGCAGCGGCTCGAAGAGGGTGTAGTGCGAGGTCAGTCGGCTGTGCCGCTCCTTCTCCGGATCGCCGAACAGCTCCCGGATGGTCCCCTCACGCTCATCGCACCACTGCTGGTTCACCTCGTGGTGCGCCAGCTTCTCGTCCAGCACCTGCCGGAAGTGATCGCGGTCGATGATCTCGGGATGGTGATTCATCCCCAGGAACCGCGGCATCCCGTCCGCGTGCCGGGCCAGCTCTACCATGGTCAGGGCCGTGCTGCCGGCCGCCTCGAAAGCCACGGGGATGGATTTGCCGCTGTCCTCCAGGATCAGGTCGAAGAGCCGGTTGTCGATCACGCGAAAGTGCTGATGGTCCGGCAGCTCGCGCGCGAACTGTGAGAACCAGGGATGCCGCAGCGCTTCCCGTGAGAGGCGGTTCAGCGGCATGCCGGTGCTCTTCTCCTCCCGCAGCCGCGGTTGTGCGACACCCGACCAGCGGCAGACCAGGCCAAACGAATGGCAGACCGCGAACATGGCGGCCTCGCGGCTGGCGAGGATATCGTCGAACAGGCGGAAGAGCGGCGCTTCCCACGAAGGATCTTCGTCGATGCCCTGGCTCCACTCTTTCACCCCATCGTTCTCACGCGGGTCGAGGTGGCCCGGCCCACCGGTGCCGACGAAGATGCGGAACCGGTCCCCCGTCGCGTCGGGGAGCATCTTCGCGCCGCGCACGTCGTACGACAGCAGCCGCACTTTGCGCCCGCTGGCCACGAGCTGGTCGCGAAATGACTCGGCCGCCTCGAGCACGACGTGGATGAGCGAGTCGTGGCCGAGGTTCACCCAGGCGTGGTTCATGTCCAGCAGCGCGACGTCGATGCACGACCAGTCGGCGGCCGGCGTGGAGTCCGTGATCCGTACGTACTCGAAAAAGTCGTACGGCACGTGGATGTCGCGTGTCTTCATCGATACGAGCCTGTCGAGGAGGATTGCCGTCAAATGCCCATTTCCGTTTCGCGCACGATCAGGTCGACCACGTCTTTGAGGTCATTGCGCTTGCTGTATTCGGCGAGCTGGCGGTCCGCGCCGGTGCCGTTCTTGATGATCTCGCGGGCGTAGTAGACCTCTTTGCGCGACCCGAGCTCGTCGACGACGTCGTCCACAAACTCGAGCAGTTCGTCGAGCAGCTCCGCGAACGGCACTTCCTCGCGCCGGCCGAAGTCGATCAGCTTGCCGCCAATGCCGTACCGCGCGGCGCGCGCCTTGTTCTCGTGCAGCAGCGTGCGGCGGTAGAGGCGCCAGCCCATGTTGCGGGAGTAGAGCCGCCACAGCTTCACGGTGATGGCCTGGAAGAGGGCGGCGAAGCAGATGGTCTCGTCGATTCGCATCGGCACGTCGCAGATGCGGTACTCGAGCGTGGGGAAGAAGGGATGCGGGCGGACGTCCCACCAGATCTTCTTAGGGTTGTCGATGCAGTTGGTGGCCACGAGGGTGGCTACGTATTCTTCGTATTCGCTCGCGGTCCGGAAGAGCTCGGGCAGGCCGGTGCGCGGGAAGCGCTCGAAGACTTTCTGCCGGTAGCTCTTCCACCCGGTGTTGTGCCCGCACCAGAACGGTGAGTTCACGGAGAGCGCGAAGATGTGCGGCAGGAAGTACCGCGCGGCGTTCATGACCTGGATGCGCGTTTCCATGTCTTCGATAGCCACATGGACATGCAGGCCGAAGACGAGGTTGGCCCGCGCGACCATCTGCAGGTCATAGACGATCTGGTCGTACCGCGCGGCCGGTGTGATCGGGACGCTGGCCCA
>JAXDJK010000015.1:0-3442 GCA_034665665.1 Acidobacteriota bacterium | reverse complement strand
GCCGAGCAGCGCGCCGTGTTCGATCCGCACCGGTTGAGCGCCTACATCGAAGTGGGCACGCCCGAGAAGGCCATCCCCATGCTCGAGCAGTCCGAGCGCGAGTTTCCCGACGATTACAACCCACCGGCCCGCCTGGCCTATGTCTACAAAGCCATGAAACAGTGGGACCAGGCCCTGGCCGCCTCGGACCGCGCCCTGGCCCGCGTCTACGGACCGCGCAAACTGCAGGTGCTCACCTTGCGCACCGACATCTTCCTCGGCAAGGGCGACAAGAAGGCCGCGCGCGAGACGCTGCAGCAGGCCATCGAGTTCGCCAAAGCGCTCCCCGCGCCGCAGCGCAGCGAGCAGCGCATCAAGATGTTCGAGAAGCGGCTGGCCGAGATCCAGTAATCCACCGGGCGACGCTCCACGCGATCAACGCGAGGAGCGTCGCCGCGGTGATGCCGCGGCCGATGACGAAGCCTCGCGGCCAGTACGAGAGCCGCACCCGGTGCCGTCCCGCTTCGACGTGCACGCTCACGAAGGCGTGGTTGGCGATCTGGGTCTCCACGCGCTTACCGTCGATGTACGCGCGCCAGCCTTTCCACGCCGGGATGGAGGTGACGATCCAGCCGGCGGCCTGCATGTCCGCGTCGAGCGCGTACTCGCGCGGGCCTTCTTCGATGTGCAGCACGCGCCCCGGTCCGTTGGCCGCATCGGCCGGCTGCCCGCCGCTCTCGATCCACGCCCGCGCACCGAAGTCGGTCTCGTGCGCCATCTCCTCCAGCGCGTTCGGAGCGCTCAGCCGCACAGTTGCCGGCACGAAGGCGCGTGCGAGAACGTTCCGGTTCTCCAGCAGGATCGAGCCCTTCTGCCGCGCCACTTCGATCCAACCCGGCGGCGGCGGATCGCGGTCCCACGTGATCGCGTAACGCACGTTGAGGAAGGAGAGGAACGGCCGGGTCAGGTCATCCACCCGGTTGTACCAGACCGGCTGATGGATCGACCACAGCGGGTAGGTCTCCCGATACCGGAGGAAGGTCATGGCTTGGTAGCCGCGCACGTCTTCCAGGCCGTACATCGTGCTCGTCCCCGGGATCAGGGCGTTTCCGTGTCCCGTCATCCGGAACGGCTCGCGCACGTCCCGCAGTGCCTGCAGGATCGGAATTGGCGGATACGCCGCCCGCGCCGGGAAGGTCCTGACGATCCCTCCCTCGGCCACGAACCGCTGCACCAGCAGCAACGAGACGAGTGCCGGCACCCAAAGCTTCGGCCGCCACGCGATCAGCACGGTCACCAGCGCCAGTCCCACAATTTCAGCGATGACCGTTCCATGCCCCCACGCCAGCGGCACGTGCTCGATGATGGCGGAGCGCAGAAGCCACACGTTTCCCCCCGCGATCACCGCGAGGACCACCGCGAGCGTGACCACGGCACCGCGATCGCGCTGCCGGCGCAGCAACTCCTCCACGCCAAGGGCCGCGAGGATGGCCAACGCAAACGCGGCCGCGAACGAGAAGCGCTCGTTCAGCGTGATGTCGAAGAGCGGCAGGTGGTGCAGCGCCCCCGCGAGCGGCCGCCAGCCCGCGCGCGCCAGCAGGCCGAAGACCGCCAGCGCCGCGAAGAACGCACTGGCCCGCGACCGCGCCCGCCAGGCCGCATAGATCGCCAGCGCCAGCACGATGCTTCCCACGGCCGCGCTGTCGTAGGGCACGAGTTTCAGCCCGGCCACGTTCCAGTTGCGCAGGTGCAGATACGGGAACGCATCCGTGGCCAGCCGCGCCGCCACGTCACGCAGAGGTACGCCGACATCGAGCTGCGCGAACGTCTCCTGCCGGTGCGCGTGCTCCATGGTCTGCGGGATGGCCTCCAACATCGGCAGCAGCTGAATGGCCGCGAGACCCAGCGCCAGCAGCCCCGCCCCGACTACCGCCGGCATGCGCTTCCGCACCAGCACCAGCCAGGACACCGCGCCGATCGCCACCACGTGCAGCACCGACTCCGGATGACCGGCCAGCAGCAGCAGCGTGAACGCGGTCGTCAGCAGCGGCAGCGAGGCCCGATGCGCGCCGAGCAGCACCCACGGCAGCCACGCCCACGACGCGCCGAGAGGCCACAGCGCGAAGAGCGCCAGGCTCGTGGCGTACGTGAAACCGATCGCCGCCACGAACGCCGATCCTTCCCGGCAGCCGAGCTCCCGCGCCAGGAGGAACGCCCCGAGGGCGGCGATCAGGTGCGTCATGGCCGTGGTGAACGTGAAGCTCTGCGCCACCGGCAGCAGGCAGGCCAGCAGCGTGAGCGGGTGATACGGCGCCGGTTGCGCCGACGCAGCCAGCACGTCGCCCGAGAACGTGAACGGATTCCACAGCGGCCACTCCCCGTGCGTCAGCGACCACTGCACCGCCTTTCGCCACGGGATCATCTGCATGTACACATCCGAGAGCGCGCCGTTGTGCGCGTCCCCGATGCCGTACGCCTCCTTCATCCACGACAGCGGCACCGTCGCATACGGATGATCGATCGGTCCATACACCCCGCCGGTCAGCAGCGCCTTCCCCACGAAGGCGAACGGAATGGCGAACAGCACCAGTGCCGCACCGCGCGAGAGCGGCAGCACGCGCCGGTGCACGAGCACGAGCAGCGCGGCGGCCACGAGCGTGTAAAGAAGGAGGCTCAAGGTGTCCGCCTGCCGGCGTACCGGAACACCGTCCACAGAATCCACCACCCCGCCTTCAGCACGCCCGACACCGTCCCGCTGATCTTCGACTTGCCCACCCGGCGGCGATAACGGACCGGCACTTCGATGACGCGCGCGCCGAGCTGCAGCGCCCGGATCTGCATCTCCACCGTCCAGCCGTAGCGGCGGTCACGCATGGCGATACGGTCCAGCAGCTCGCGGCGGATGGCCCGGAACGGCCCGAGATCCGTGTAACGGTGACCGTAGAGCCGCGCGATCAGGAACGTCGCCAGCCGGTTCCCGAACCGCTGCTGCGGCGAGAGCGCGCCCGGATCGACGATGCCGAGGGCCCGCGAACCGATCACCAGATCCGCGCGGCCGGATACGATCGGGGCCACCAGCGTATGCATCTCGGACGGATCGTCGGAACCGTCGGCGTCCATGAACACCACCACGTCCGTATCGTCCGGCAGCAGCGCCAGCGCCCCCGCGCACGCCGCCCCATACCCCCGCTCCTCCACCCGCACCACCACCGCCCCCCGCGCCCGCGCCACCTCGCCCGTGCCATCACGCGACCCGTTGTCCCCCACGATCACATCCCGCACCAGCCCGCGGTCCACCTCATCGAGCAACGCGCCGATGGCATGCTCCTCATCGAGCGCGGGGATGATCAGGGCGGTAGGCATTCGCAGTAGGCAGTAGGCAGTAGGCAGTAGGCAGTAGGCAGGGGATCCACGGTGTCATCCCGAGCGTCGAGCGAGGGACCTGTGCGGGTGGGGCGCGGGG
>JAXDJK010000014.1:0-5850 GCA_034665665.1 Acidobacteriota bacterium | reverse complement strand
CGAAAGACGCGCTTCGACGACGCGTGCGGAACGCGGCGCCAGCTTCCCCAGCCGCTCGAATGGACCACGGCGCGACAGGGCCCACGGTACGAGCACGGCCGCGAGGACGATCGCCGCCGCTACGGCCGCCGGGATCGCGAACCGAAACGAGCGCCCCGAAGCGACCGCCTTGCTGGCGGTGGAAACGCCACTGCGGCAGGCGGCACAGGTTTCGAGATGCGCGAAGATGGGCGGCAGGTCCCGGCGCGCGATCTTCCCTTCGGCGAAGGCGGCCAGCACTTCCGGATCCGGACACGGCGTTCTGGTGCTCATCGTGCCTCGCTCCTCGCGCCGTGCGCCGGCGCGGCGCCGTCGTCGTCGTCGTCACGCAAGCCGAAATCGAAATCGTCGCCGAGCGCCCCGGCCAGGAGGTCCGGCATCGCCCGCGCGTCGATGCCCGCGCTCACCAGCGCACCGCGCAGCCGCGCCAGCGTCTGCTCGAGGCGCCGGTACAGCGGCCGTTGCGGCAGGCGCATCATCCGCGAGACGTCGGCGATGCTGTGCGACATGCCGTAGTGGAGGCGCAGCATGGTGCGGTCTTCGAGAGAAAAGGTGGCCAGGGTCTCGCGCAGAATCCGCGCCGTCTGCCGGGAGAGGCGCTGCTGCTCGGCCTCGATCGCGTATTGATCGGCGCCGGCCGCAGCCGCGAGCGGGAGGTCGACGTCCTCGAGGTCGACGAATTGCGGCCGCGGCGTGCGCTCCGGAAGCCGCTGGAGCATGCGCTCCGCATCGCTGCGCGTCACCTCCGGGAATGACGCACGGAGGATCGGCAGAGCCTCTTCGAAGGCACGCCGGTCGCGGCGCACGAGCAGCTCCAGCATCACCGCCGCCGGTCCGAGCCGCGTCGCTTCGGCCGACGCGTAGAAGCGGCCCATGGTCTGCGCGCGGCTGTCGAAGAGCATGCGATCGATGACCACCGCCAGGTACGCGCCGAGCGATGCGGTGCCCGAATGTTTGCGCAGGATGGCGCAGTCGTTCTCGAGCAGCGCCACCTTCACCGACGACGCGAAGTCCTCGGCATCGGCCCCGCGCAGACGGCCCCGCCGGCAGACCAGAGCAATCGTCTCCTCGATCGTATCGAGGTGGGACTCGAAGGGCGTGGTGGGATTCATGCGGGATGGAGGACCAGCGCCCGATGTTACGCTGGCCTCCATCCCGCTGTCGATGAAGAGAGCCGTCACCGCAACCTCAGGAGTACGCTCTCCAGACCGGGTTGAGAACGGCGTTGAGCGTGTAGCTTCCGCCGCTGCCCGTCACGGTCGTGGCAGCGGGGAAGTTGCCCGTCGTGTAGGTGTAGCTGCCGAGCGAATCGTCGCTGCTGGTGTCGTCCTGGTCGAAGAGCTGGACGTAGACCTGGGAGTTGAAGCGGATGCTACGGCCGGCGTTCCAGGAGTCGCCCTTGGCCATCGAGAACTCGCCCTGGCTGGGGTAGCGGTAGCGCGTGCCGTTGTCGATGGTGAAGAAGAAGTACACCTCGTCGTGCCCCGACTCGGAGTTGTCGTTGCACTTGATGGAGTTGATGATCATGTAGTTCTGCGCGGGCGGCTGGTAGATGGGGGTGGTGCTCCACACGTACGTGTAGCTGGCCTCCCCCTCGGCGCCGTCTTCTTCGCCGGCATCGCCGGAGACGCTCACGCCGATCAGGCCGGTGCCGTCGGCGTTCTGGTAGGAGGCTTCGACGTAGCCGCCGCCGAAGTCGTCGATCTCCACTTCCCAGCCGTACGAAGTGCCGCCCATGTTCACCGGCGTCACGTTCCAGAAGCCGACCACGACCCCGACTTCGCCGCCTTCGCCGGCGCCGATCTCCACCTGTCCGCTGGCGTACATCACGGCCTGCGAAAAGTCGGTGGGATCGAGTGGATTGACGGCTACTCCGACGCTGCCCTGGACGCCGATGATCAGCACCAGCGATCCGTCGACGCCGACGGAGACGGCGCGGAGCGGAAACGAGATGTTCACGCCGGGCGTGCGATGCTTCTCGACGAGCGCGTTCATCTGCGTGAACTCCGGCGCGGTGAGGATGGACTGGAAGAAGGCAGTCACTTCGTCGGCGCTCAGGCCCGGCAGCGCGGCGAGCCTGGCCTTGTTGGCCGGCGATTCCTGCCATTTGCGGATGGCGCCGGCGGTCTCGGCGAACAACTGCTTCTCCAGCGCGGTCGGCTGGAACGACTTCCCGGCACCGGCCGTGACCTTGCTGGTGGTCACGGTGGACAGGTTGTTCTGGAACTGTGTGAGCTGCGGGCCGAGGCCCTGCGCGAGTTTGTCTGTCATGGGTTGATCCTTTCTTCGCCGTCCGTTACTTGGTGACGGAGACGCTGCCGATTTTGAGCGTGTACTTGGCGCCGTTCGGGTTGGAGAGCGTGATGGTGGAGGGCATGGAGTCGGGGGTGTAGTCGTTGCTGACCAGGTAGTCGGCCAGCTTCGGATCGAGCGACGAGTCCTGGTCATAGAGCGTAACCAGGCAGTCGTTGCCGAACTCCATCCGCAGATTGATGTTCGTCCACGTGTCGCCCTTGGCCATCGAGTGCGCATCGCGCCCCGCGGGGAAGAGATGCGCCATCCCGGCGTCGGATTGATACAGGATCATGATCTCGTCATGCCCGCTCTCCGACGTCCCTCCGCAGTCGATCTCATTGAGTGTGAACGCAGTAGTTCCCATAGATTCCGTTCCTTTCGTTTCGATGTTTGCTGCTCTCACCTGAGATGACCGGGGTGGGCCGCGGCTTTTCCACCGTCGGCGAAAAATTCTTTTTCGCGCTGTTGGCGGGCAAACGAAAAACGGCGGGGAGTCCAGGACTCCCCGCCGTTCCTCAACTACTGCTGCTGCGAAACTACTGCTTCGGCGCCGTCTTTACGGACGGGTCGGGAGCGGGTTGCGAAGTCGCCTTCCGACGTCCGTTCTTGAGCTTGCGCCGCATGTTTTCCACGTGCGGTACAAGCGCGGCGCCGTTCTCGCCTTTGGCCAGACGCTGCGCCAGCGCATAAATATCGAGCGCATGCTTTCCGGCCGTGGCCTTGGCGGCACGCAGCGTGTGGGTCAGCGCGCGCACGAAGGCTTGGCTCTCGGTGAGCGCGGACTGGTAGGCCAGCACGAACGCGACCGAATCGCGCAGGGCTGCCGCCGTCGTCGGCGAGGAGCCGTCGAGCAGATCGGATGCCTCCATGGCAGCGCCGGCCGCTTCGATGAACTCCTGGGACACCGCTGCCCGGGTAGCCAGGGCCTTGGCGTCGCGCGGGCCCTCCGGCGTGAGCCGGGGGATCCCATCGCGCAGGGCACGGATCCCCCCCACCAACGTTCTCGATTCCGCGGCATGGGGAGACTGGGTAATTTCCAATGCTTGCTTCTCTTTCATGGTTCCCTCCTTTAAAGGGTGCTTGATGCTTCAGATGAGGGGCGCGGACGGTGCACCGCGGGCGGTGCGCGGCCGCGAGCAGCCGGATTCCGGTGCCATCGATGCGTTCGATGAAGCCGTCGATGGCTTCGATCGACCCTTCGATGGCTTGAATCGAGGCATCGATGGCACCGATGAAGGCATCGATGGCACCGATCGACCCGTCGATGGCACCGATGAAGCCGTCGATGGCACCGATCAACCCATCGATGGCACCAATCAAGGCATCGATGGCACCGATGAAGCCGTCGATGGCTTCGATCGACCCTTCGAAGGGACCGAATGTCGGTCGCGGGCGTGCTCAACTGCGTCATGACCCTTAAAGTAGGCCATAAGTATTAAAGTGTCAAGGGCTAGTTGCGCTATAAATGAAAATTGTACTATCTTTGCCTGATCATGCTCGAACTACACGAAGAAATTCGCCGTGCACGCAAGGATCTTGGGCTCTCTCAGGGGCAGCTTTGCGCCCTCTGCGGCGTGCAGCGCCGCCAGCTCTCGACGCTGGAGCGGGGCGGGAACGTCACCCTGGCCACCCTGCGCAAGGTGATCGGCTTCCTGCCGAACCTGCAGGACTTCACCTTCGAACAGGTCCGGATGAAGCCGACCTACATCGATCTCCCGCCGTTCGAGTGGCAGGCGTTCTACGCGCACATGTCCACGCTGAACGAGACGCTGGACGGGATGAAGACTGCCCTCCAGGAGTGGCTCGCCCACCCCCCGTCGAAGGAGGTCGACCCGGAGGTGCTCACCAGGCGCACCACGAACCTCGCCACGGAGATGCTGAAGCAATTCGTGAAGCTGACCCGCCAAGAGAGCGCCGAGCGCCGTAAGACGGCCGCGAAAGCAAAGGAACCGGCCGAGTAGGCCGCGACCTTCTCGACGGAACGGTGGGAGTTTTACGCGAAGCGTTTGGACTGCTGTGGCCCGAGCCACAGCTTTTGTACAGCCACAGGCCCCGCGCGTGGCACGGCTGCATGGCGTGAGTGCATGCGCTCCCGGCGGCATCGCGACAAAAGCGGCGCCTCAGGGAGGTCGCCGTCAGGCCATCCTACCGAGCACCGCGATCGCTTACTTCGGCCCCTCTCCGGCTTCGCTCTACTTCCCCTCGTCGCATGCGCCGGTGTAGCACGGGCCTCCGGCCCGTGCCTGGTACGCCGCGCGTGGCGCCCGAAAGCGCGGGCCGGAGGCCCGCACTACACCGGCGACCACCACGAGGGATCCGTCTCGTGAGCCATCACGAAAGAACCTCCGGCCACACCAGCGCCTCCGCAAATCCCGGCACCTCCCGCGACAACCACTCCGAATGCGCCGACACCACATCGCGCAACTCCCGTGCGAGGACCGCGCTGACGGTCTCCCCGCCGAGCGCCGCAAGCCGCTCCAGCGCCACCACCTCCATCCGCGGGATACGCACCTCTAGCGCCGTCAACCGCACCATCTCCGGCAGCACCGCGGCCAACTCCGCCCCGAGGGCGTCCTCGACCACCTCCTGCGACCAGCGCTCCATCGCGAACGAAACCAGCTCCGCCCACGGCAGAACCACCCCCTCGCCCGTCTTTACGCCTTCCACCTCACCTGAATCCATCCGCGCGCGCAGCTCGCGCCCATCCATCTCCAGCAGGCTCGCCGCTTCGCCGATGGCGTAGGTAAGCTGCGGGTGGAGGAAGAGGGTTCGGATGCGGGTGAGGGTGGTGGTCATGGTGGCCTCCAAGGTTGAGATGTCCACGTCGAATGAGGCTTAACGGCTTAGGCGTCTAACGACCCATAGGTCGTAACTAATATAGACCCTGCACGGCTACGATGCAACGGTGACGCGGCGCGAAGATCGAAGACCGGAAGCTGAGCTCTTCGGCGCCACCGTCCGCCACATTCGCGAGCAACGCGGCCTCTCCCAAGACCGTTTATGCGACGCGGCGGGCCTGAGCCAGCGCTATCTCAGCGCACTCGAACGTGGCGAGAACAGCCCCACCCTGACGGTCATCTTGCAGCTCTGCGATGCCCTCGCTGTATCGCCGGCGGAACTGCTCGACGATGTTTGGCGAGGCCGTAAATAGCACCCGCTCGGACTAGCGTTGGGGACGCGATGCGCTGGGGCCGCTTCTCCCACTCCAACCCGTTCCACCCGGCGAGGTCTAGATCGAAGGTCGGTTTCGGCAACTCTTCCGCGCTGCCGGCGTGGCGATGTCCGTCATGGGACCATATGCTCTGCACGAAGGAGGCTGACATGAATAGTGCCGACGGCCAAGGATTGTGTAGGTTGAGCGACTTGCGGGACTACCTGCAGACGAAAAATGAGGTCTGGTTGTTGAAGTGTGTCCGCGAGAACGACGGCAAGTATGAACTGGTAGAGGAAGAGTACGCCAGGATGCATCTTCCGTCCATCAGGTACCAGATTGCGTGCATTTTCATGCTACTGGGC
>JAXDJK010000013.1:0-3419 GCA_034665665.1 Acidobacteriota bacterium | reverse complement strand
TCGCTCGACGCTCGGGATGACAAACCCCGCGATTCAACCGCCAACCGCCAACCGCCAACTCCCCCCGCGTAATACAATCCGCCCGCCTTGCAGACCACCGTCACCAGCCACCTCGCCGAGCGTGCGTCGCTCCTCGGCTTCTCCGACATCGTCAAGATCCGCAACCGCGTGCTGGCCATGCGCACCGAGGGGCATCGGGTGCTGCAGCTCGAAGGAGGGGAGCCGTTCATCGGCACGCCCGACTTCGTCAAAGAGGCCATGAAAGCGGCGCTCGACGCGGGGCAGACGCGCTACGCGCCCTCCTCCGGCATCCCGCAGTTGCTGGAAGCGCTCCGGGACAAGCTCGCGGTGAAGAACCACCTCACCGTCACGACCGACAACATCATCATCACCTCCGGCGGCGCGCACGGCCTCTTCTGCGCCTTCCAGGCGACCGTCAATCCGGACGACGAGGTGATGTTCTTCTCCCCCTACTGGACGCCCATCAAAGACCAGGTCGTGTACGCCGGCGGCACGCCCATCCGCATCCCGTGGGATGACGTCCGCGGCCGCGACGATCTCGGCCCCGTGCTCGAAGCGCTGCGTGGCGCGCGGACCCGAGTCATCTACGTCAACACGCCCGGCAACCCCACCGGCGATGTCTTCACCCGCGCGCAGCTCGAATCGATCGCTGCCTTCGCCCAGGCGCACGACCTCACCGTCATCGCCGACGAAGCCTACGAAAACCTGCTGTACGACGGCGAGCACGTCTCCATCGCCTCGCTGCCCGGCATGCTCGCGCGCACCCTCACCGTCTACACCTTCAGCAAGAGCTTCTCGATGACCGGCTGGCGCATCGGTTACGTCGTCGCCGCCGAGCCGTTCATGGGCTTCCTGAAGAAGCTCGTGCTGAACAGCATCAACGGCGTCTCCACGCCGACGCAGTTCGCGGCCCTGGCCGCGGTCACGCACGATCCGCATTTTTTCGATCGCATCAAAGAGGACTACCGCCACCGGCGCGATCTCCTCGTCGGCGGCCTGAACGCCGCCGGCTTCCACTGCCTCACCCCGCCCGGCGCGTTCTACACGTTCCCCGACGCCCGCGAGCGCCTCGGCAACGATTCGTGGCAGGCCATGGAGACGCTGCTCGCGCGCACGGCCATCGCCTCGGTACCGGGCGCCGTCTTCGGCGCCGAGGGGGAAGGGCATTTGCGCCTCTCCTTCTCCACGGGCCTGGACGTGCTCGAAGAAGCCGTGGCCGCCCTTCAGAAACTGTAGCCCGGAGCTCACTTGGCTGACGAGACACCGCAGACACCCGAAGTCCCTGAATCCGAACTGATCCGCGTCCGGCGGGAGAAGCTCGACCGCATCGTGGCCCTCGGCTTCGACGCCTTCCCCACCAAGGCCGACGTCGATACCACGATCGAAGCGCTGATCGCGGCGTACACCTCCAAGTCGGCCGCAGAGCTGGACGCCGAAAAGCCGCACGTCAAGATCGCCGGCCGCATCCTGGCCGTCCGCGAGTTCGGCAAGACCGCCTTCGTGGTCCTCTCCGAGCGCCTCGGGCGCATCCAGATCTATTGCCGCAAGGACACGCTCCCGGAGAACGAGTGGGAGCTCTACAAGAACCTCGATGCCGGCGACTGGATCTCCGCCGAGGGGACCGTGTTCCGGACCAAGACCAACGAACTGTCCGTGAAGGCGGAGCACATCCGCTTCCTGGTCAAAGCCCTCCGCCCGCTGCCGAGCAAATGGCACGGCCTGACGGACGTCGAGCAGCGCTACCGCCAGCGCTACGTCGACCTGATCGTCAACGACGGCGTGAAGGAGACGTTCATCGCCCGCGCGAAGATCGTGGCCTACATCCGCCGCTGGTTCGACACCCACGGCTTCATCGAAGTGGAGACGCCGATGATGCAGCCCATCGCCGGCGGCGCGGCGGCCCGGCCGTTCGTCACGCACCACAACGCCCTCGACCTCGACCTCTTCCTGCGCATCGCGCCGGAGCTGTACCTGAAGCGCCTGATCGTGGGCGGCCTGCAGCGCGTCTACGAGATCAACCGCAACTTCCGCAACGAAGGCATCTCCGTCCGGCACAACCCGGAGTTCACGATGCTCGAGTTCTACCAGGCCTACGCCGACTACGAAGTGTTGATCGACGAGAGCGAAGAACTGCTCGCGGGGCTCGTGCAGGACGTCTGCGGCAGCGACACCATCACCTATCGCGAGCAGGAGCTGAGCTTCCGCCGGCCGTTTGCGCGCTACTCGATGAAGGAAGCGATCGCCCATTTCTCCGGCGGCAAGATCGATCCGGCCGACCTCGACGACCGGCAGAAGCTCGAAGCGCTGGTCCACGAGCACGGCGAGCACCGGCCGGTGAAGGCCGACGCCACACACGGCACCTCCATGACGCCCCAGCAGCAGATCGCGCAGATGAACGACGGCAAGCTGATCGCCGAGCTGTTCGAATCGATCGCCGAAGAGCATCTCATCCAGCCGACCTTCATCACCGACTTCCCCACCGAGGTCTCGCCGCTGTCGAAGCAGCGTAAGGACGACCCCCGCTACGTGGAGCGCTTCGAGCTGTACATCGGCGGGATGGAAGTGGCCAACGCCTTCTCGGAGCTCAACGACGCGGACGAGCAGGACCGCCGCTTCCGCCAGCAGCTCGACGAGCGCGAGCGCGGCGACGACGAGGCCCACCAGGCTGACGAGGACTACGTCCGCGCCCTCGAATACGCCATGCCTCCCACCGGCGGCGAAGGGATCGGCATCGACCGCCTGGCCATGATCCTCACCGATTCCGCGTCCATCCGCGACGTGATCCTCTTCCCGCTCATGCGCCCGCGATAACCCCGCATGCGCCTCGAGACCAGCATCGCCAAACGCTACCTCTGGAACGCGCGCAAGCAGCGGCACACGGCGTTTCTCTCGTCGATCTCGATCCTCGGACTGGCGGTCGGCGTGGCCGCGCTGCTGATCTCCATCGCCCTGCTCTCCGGCCTGCAGGGACAGATCAAGCGCCAGCTGATCGCCTCCAGCCCGCAGGTGCTGGCCGAGCCGAAGGGGCAGCATACGATCGACGACGCCGACGCCATCGTGGCCCTGGCGGCGAAGCTGGGCATGACCGACATCCAGCCCTTCATCAGCGGCATCGGCTACGGCGGCAATCAGGAAGACGGCCGCGGACGCCCCGTGCACATCCGCTCGTACCGCCCCGGCGCTCCACCGAAACCGGAGCGCCGCGCGCGTCCGGTGAAGCTCGATCCGGACATCCCGCGCGTCTTCGTCACCCCTGCCTTCGCCTCCTCGCTCTCCCTCGGCGAAGGCAACAGCCTGACCATCATCGCCCCGCGCGCACGGCTCACACCGTTCGGTCCCGTGCCGGTTTGGAAGAAGTATCAGATCGCCGGCCTGGTCATCCCCAGCGAATCGCAGTC
>JAXDJK010000012.1:0-3439 GCA_034665665.1 Acidobacteriota bacterium | reverse complement strand
CTCGTTGAACTTCAGGAACACGAACTGGCCGCTGACGTGGTCGCGGCCGATGAAGTTCACCTCGTAGCCGACGCAGCTGTCGATGAAGAACACTTCCGAGGTCTGGCCGTTGCGGAGCTGGACGGTCGCTTTCAGCGGATTGCCGTCCTTGCAGCAGGAGGCGTTCGTGCCGGGGACGATCGGACCGCTGATCTTCTTGATCTCGCTGCGGTCCGGCTGGAACTCGCCGGTGCCCGGCAGGCAGAAGCGGGCGTACTCGCTGCGCGCGTAGCCGCTGAACGGGACCATGTAGGCGAACTCCACCGTCTCCGTGTCGATCTGGACGGTCGAGCCGTTGGTCATCTTCACCAGCACCACCGGCTTCGGGGTGAGGCGCGTCTCGATGGGGGTACTGCTGTTGGCCGTGGCGGTGATGCCGGCTGATTTCGGCTCGTAGCCGGTGCGGGTGAACGAGAGGGTGTACACGCCGAACGGGAGGTGCTTGATCTCGAAATGACCCGCGACGTCGGTCGTGTCGGTCTTGTTGCTGAGGCCCTGGACCGTCACCGTGGCGCCGGTGACCGGCTGGCCGGTGACGTTGTCGAGAACGGTGCCGCGGAGGGTGGCGTCGCTTGCCGTGTTGGCCGGGTGGCCCGCGGCGCGCCGCTTGGCGGCAAAGACGGGCAGGGCGAGGAGGATCGCGAAGAGTGCGATCGCGATCTTTCGGTACGTGAGGTTCATGAATCTACATGTCGGCATTGGATCGAGCGCGTACGCCCATTGTTACGACGAATAACCATTCGCCAGGTTTTGGGATGGTAACACCCGCCCTGACTGTACGGCTGTGACGGTGCATCCGTTGGCTATACTCCCGCCCATGCGAATCAACGCCCTGCTTTCCGCCGCGCTCTGCCTGCTGCTGGCTGCCGCGTGTACGGCCACGACCGCGCAGACTTCGCCCGTTTCGACCCCGGCGCCGGAGACCACGGCGCAGATGGAGGCCGCCCCGCCGATGCAGTCCGCCAATCCCACCCCGGCACCGGCCGGACCGACCGTCGGCCCAACGGTCGAAGAAGCGACGCGCTTCGTGGCCGACGCCGAGGCGCGGCTCGCCGCGATGAGCGTCGACCAGCAGCGTGCCTCGTGGGTGCAGTCCACCTACATCACCGATGACACGCAGATCATCGCCGCGCGTGAGAACGAAAAATTGATCAACGCGGGGGTGGAGCTGGCCAAGGGCGCGGCGCGGTTCGATTCACTCGAGCTGCCGTACGACGTCCGCCGCAAGCTGAACCTGATCAAGCTGCAGATGGTGTCCCCCGGTCCGTCCGATCCCGCGCTGACGGCGGAGATGGCGAAGATCGCCTCGGAGCTGGAAGCGGCCTACGGCGCCGGCCAGTACTGCCCTCCCGGCGTCACGGGCGACAAATGCCTCGACATCGGCGAAGTCACGAACATCATGCGCGACAGCCGCGATCCGAAGCGGCTGCTGGAAGTGTGGCGCGGCTGGCACACGGTCTCCCCGCCGATGCGCGAAAAGTATCAGCGCTACGTGGCGCTGATGAATCAGGGTGCGAAGGAGCTCGGCTACAACGACGTCGGCACGCTCTGGCGCTCGAACTACGACCTGCCGCCCGAGCAGTTCGCCGCCGAGGTGGACCGGCTGTGGGGCCAGGTCAAGCCGCTCTACGACTCGCTGCATTGCTACGTGCGCTGGAACCTCACCAAAAAGTACGGCAAGGACGTGGTCCCTCCCGGCCAGCCGATCCCCGCGCATCTCCTCGGCAATATCTGGGCGCAGGAGTGGGGCAACATCTACGACGTGGTGGCGCCGCCGAAGTCCGAGCGCGGCTTCGATCTGACCAAGATCCTGAACGCGCGGAAGGACATCGACGAGCTGGCGATGGTCCGCTATGGCGAGAGTTTCTTCACCTCCCTCGGCTTCGCGAAGCTGCCGGCCACGTTCTGGACCCGCTCGCAGTTCAAGCAGCCGCGCGACCGCGACGTGGTCTGCCACGCCAGCGCCTGGGACATCGACAACGAGGACGATCTGCGCATCAAGATGTGCATCGAGAAGAACGCGGATGACTTCAACACCATCCACCACGAGCTCGGACACAACTTCTACCAGCGCGCTTACAAGACCCAGCCTTTCCTCTACAAGAACAGCGCGAACGACGGCTTCCACGAGGCGGTCGGCGACACGATTGCGCTTTCGGTGACGCCCGGATATCTGGTGAAGATCGGCCTGCTGGACAAGGAGCCGCCCGCCTCGGCCGACATCCCGCTCCTGCTGCGCGACGCGCTCGACAAGATCGCCTTCTTCCCCTTCGGGATCATGATGGACAAGTGGCGCTGGGGCGTCTTCTCGGGCGAGATCACGCCGGCGAATTACAACGCGGCCTGGTGGCGCCTGCGCACGGAGTACCAGGGAATCGCGCCGGCGGGCACGCGCGGCGAGGAGTTCTTCGATCCCGGCGCGAAGTACCACATCGCCGCGAACGTGCCCTACGCGCGCTACTTCCTGGCGCGCATCCTCCAGTTCCAGTTCCACCGCGCGCTTTGCCAGGCCGCGGGCCAGACCGGTCCGCTGAACCGCTGCTCGATCTACGGCAACAAGGAAGCGGGCGCGAAGCTGGCCAGGATGCTGGAGATGGGCGCCAGCCGTCCGTGGCCCGAGGCGCTGGAAACGATGACCGGCCAGCGGCAGATGGATGCGACCGCGGTGGTCGATTACTTCCGCCCGCTGCTGGACTGGCTGGACGTTCAGAACAAGGGGCAGCAGTGCGGGTGGTGACGTAGCGGCATGCCCCGCGCCATCGCCATCGTCCTCGAGCGCGATTACGCCGCGCGCCTGGAGAAGCTCGCCTTCCACACGCCGGTGTGGATCGTCGACACGCCGCAGAATCACGCGGCGGCGGAAGAGGCGTGGCTGCGGATGACGGAGTGGCCTCAGATCAGCGTGACGGTCTTCCGCCCGCTGCCGGCAGAACCGGCGCGGGCGGATTGGGCAGCCTTTCTGGAGCAGTTGCTGCTGCACCATCCGTCCGCCGACGCGCTGCACGTGATCGGCTCGGCGCTGACGCTACCCGCGCGCGCCGCGATGACGCATTCCGGCTTCACGGAGCTGGAGGAATCGCCGGACGGCTTCCGCGCCCGCCGGCCATAATCCCGCCACAATCTCCGCACACGATTTCCTCGATCGCGTCACGCCATTGGCACAGCGCCGGGTTCTACTGGCAACGTGATGGACGCGAACGCCTCGAACTACAAGCTGGAACGCTGGATCGCCCTCCTCCTCGGCATGCTGTTCTTCCTGCCGTTCGTGGGACGGTAAGCCCTCCTCCAAAAGCGCGCCGGACTACGCGGAGCGTTTGGAGTGCGGCGCTTTCCCGCCGCTTTTGTACAGCCACGAGCCGCGCCCGTGGCCCCACGCAACGTCCGCTCGGTGCCACCGGCA
>JAXDJK010000011.1:0-5195 GCA_034665665.1 Acidobacteriota bacterium | reverse complement strand
TGGCAGTTCCTCGGTGTTCCTCGGCAGTTCCGCGGAGTTCCTCGGATTCTTGCCACTCCGAGGAACTCCGAGGAACCCGAGGAACTCCGAGGAACTACAATCCCCCCGCCGTGTCCGAACGCCTCTTCACTCCCCGGTTCCTGACGCTCTGGCTGTTCGCGTTCCTGACCTTCTTCTCGGCCTTCCAGCTTCTGCCGGCCATTCCCTTCCGGATCCTGGAGTTGGGCGGGACGACGGCGGCGGCGGGGTCGTTTCTGGCGGTGTACACGTTTGCCAGTGCGCTGGCGGCACCACTGATGGGGAACCTGGCGGACCACATCGGGCGGAAGCGGATGCTGGTGATCGCGTCCATCCTCTTCATTGGCTTCTCCCTGGCGTACGGCTTCGTGCGCTGGCTGCCGGCGCTGCTGCTGATCGGGGTGGTGCACGGGACGATCTGGGCGGCGCTGATGTCGTCGAGCTCGGCGCTGATGAGCGAGATCATTCCGCCGTCACGCCGCACGGAAGGCCTCGGCTACTGGGGGCTCGCCAGCACGGGCGCGGTGGCCGTGGCTCCGATGTCCGGCCTGCTGATCTACCAGCACTTCAGCTGGACGACGCTCTGCCTGGAACTGGCGGCGCTGTCGGTGCTGATGACGCTCTGGTCCACCCGGCTCCCGGCCAGCGAGATCACCGCCGGCGAAGGGCCGGGGCTCCGCGATGCGTGGGACTGGAAGGTGATGAAGATCGCGGCCGCGCTCGCGGTGACGTCCTTCGGCTATGGCGGCATCACCAGCTACTCGGCCATTCTGGCGGTGCAGCGGAACATCCAGCCGAAGTCGCTCTACCTGACGGTGTTTGCGGTGACCGTGGTGGTGGTGCGCCTCTTCACCTCGCATCTGGCCGACCGCGTGGGCACACGCACCGTGCTCTATCCGGCCTTCGCGGCGCTGCCGATCTCCTTCGCCACCCTGGCCGTGGCGCAGGAGCGCTGGCACATGGTGGCCTCGGCCATTCTGTTCGGGCTCGGGCTGGGCGCGGCCTTCCCGGCTTTCATGTCGTTCCTCATCGCCAACACCGACCCGCGGCGGCGGGCGCGCACGTTCGGCAGCTTCGTGGGGGCGTTCGATACGGGCATCGGCACGGGCTCGTTCGTCATCGGCGTGATCGGCGGGCGCTGGGGGCTGGGAACGGCCTTCGCCATCGCCGCGGCCCTGAGCTGCCTGGCCATTCCGATCTTCAACCTGGCCACGCGCGGGCTGGATGGCACCACCGTTGCTGCTCAGTCTGATCATGCCGGAACCTGAGAATGAAGAGCACGTGGAGCGGAAGGTGGTCTACGAGACCGTCAGCTCCAGTTCCACCCGCATGAGCGGCATCACCATGGCCGTCATCGCCGTCATCGCCATCGCGCTGGTGGTCTGGGTGATCATGCAAATGCGGTAAGTGCGGTAGGCTCGCGCGCATGAAACGTGCGCTGCTGCTGGCCCTGATCCTCGCACTGCCGCTCCACGGCGCCGACCTCGACGTGAAGGCGGCCGGACGCTTCGCCGACCTCGCTCTGGCGTGCGTCCACAAGGAGTACCCGAACAAGCTCGCGCACACCCTGCAATCCGATGAGGATGTGAAGCCGCCGCGCGTGCTGACCCCGGCGTTCTACGGCTGCTACGACTGGCATTCGTCGGTGCACGGACACTGGCTGCTGGCCCGCCTGGCGCGGCAGTATCCGGATGCGCCGTTCGCGGCACCGGCACGGGCGGCGCTGGCGAAGAGCCTGACGGCCGAGAACATCGCCGTGGAAGCGGCCTATCTGAACGGCGCGGGCCGGGCCAGCTTCGAGCGGCCGTACGGCCTGGCCTGGCTCCTCCAGCTCGCGGGCGAGCTGCGCGAGTGGGACGATCCGCTGGCTCAGCAGCTCTCTGCGAACCTGCGTCCGCTCGAGAATGCGGCCGTGGAGCGGCTGATGGCCTGGCTGCCGAAGCTTTCCTACCCCATCCGTTCCGGCGAGCACAGTCAGACCGCCTTCGCGCTCGGCCTGATCCTGGACTCCCACGCGGGCGGCGAACCGCTCCGGACGATCGTTCGCGACCGGGCCCTGGCCTTTTACGCGAGCGACCGGAGATGCCCGGTCGATTACGAGCCCTCGGGCGAAGACTTCCTCTCGCCCTGCCTGGCCGAGGCCGATCTTATGCGCCGCCTGCTCCGCCAGCAGGAGTACGCCGAGTGGCTGAGCGGCTTCCTGCCGAAGATGACCCTGGAACCGGCCGTGGTCACCGACGCCTCGGATCCCAAACTCGCCCACCTGGCCGGCCTGAATCTCAGCCGCGCCTGGATGCTGGAAGGCATCTCCGCCGCGCTGAAGAAGAACGATCCGCGGTCCGCGGATTTACGCAAAGCGGCCGATGCACACCGCAAAGCTGGCCTGGCCTCGGTGACGGGCGAGCATTACGAAGGTGGGCACTGGCTGGGGAGTTTTGCCACGTATTTGGCGACGCGGCGGGGGTTGTAATCTCGTGCAGCGCCTGTGGCTGTACAAAAGCGGTGGCTGATGAAGCCCGGCCACCGCAGTCCAAACGCTACGCGTAAAACTTGCACGCTCTTCGTATGACGCCTAAACGGTGAAAGTTTTACGCGAAGCGTTTGGACTGCTGTGGCCCGAGCCACAGCTTTTGTACAGCCACGAGCAGGGCCCGTGGCATGCCAGCCCGCTACCTCTTCGCCTTTCGCACTCGTAGCGTCGGCGAGGCCACATCCAGCTCGTCGATGCCGATCACCTCGACATCCTTGTATTGCGCCTTCAGCGGTTCGATGAAGGCCTTGGCGTTGCCGACCACCACGATCGTGGCGTCGCGGCCGGTCATCGAGGTACCGGCTACCTTCTGGACGTCCGCGGCCGTCACACCCTGCACGCCGGCGATGTAGTGGTTGATGTTGCTGAGGGGCATGCCATAGAGCGCCAGATCACTGATCTCGTCGACCAGGCCGGAGCTGCGCTCGAGCGACTGCGCGAAGCCGCCGATCAGCACGGCTTTGCGCGGGGTCAGCTCGGCGTCCGACACCGCGGCGGTGGAGAGCTTCCCGAGCTCGCCGACGATGATCCCCGCCACCTCGGCGGCCGATTCGTTCTTGGTCTGGGTGGAGGCGGTGAACGGCCCGGCGTCGACGCGCGGCGAGAACGAGCTGCCGGCGCCGTAGCTCAGGCCGCGCTTGATGCGGATCTCCTGATTCAGCCGCGAGGAGTAGCCGCCGCCGAGGACCGAGTTCGCCACCATGGCCTGCAGATACGCGGGATCGGCGCGGCGGATGCCCGGCCGTCCGATCAGCACGGCCGCCTGGCCGGCATCGGGCAGGTCGACCACCACCACGCGCTGGGCGGGCGTCTTCGCCGGTTTCGCAGTCACGGCGGGCAGCGTGCCGCGCGGCCACGAGCCGAAGAGGCTCTGCGCCAGCGCGAACGCGGCATCGGCCTCGACGTCGCCGCCGATGACCAGCACCGCGTTGTTCGGCCGGTACCAGGATGTGTGGAACTTGGTCAGGTCGGCGCGGGCGATCTTCTCCAGCGACGACGGCAGTCCGGAGACGTTGTGCCCGTACGGCGCGTCGCCGTAGAGCAGCCGGGCCATGACGATGCTGGCCAGCGGCCGCGGCTCGCGCAGCGTGAGCTGCAGCTCATCGAGCACCTGCTGGCGCTCGCGATCGAGCTCGTCCTGCTTGAACGTCGGATTGCGCGCCGCATCGGCCAGGAAGGCCATGGCCTTGGCGAAGTTCACCGACATCACGCTCAGGTCGAGCACCGAGCTGTCGTAGCCCGCGTCGCTCGACAGCGTGGCGCCGAGGGCTTCCACGCCGCGGGAGATCTCCTCGGCGGAGCGCGTCTTCGTCCCCTTGGTCAGCACCGTGGCCGTGAGCGAGGCCAGCCCTTCCCGGCTCTTCGGATCGGCCGCGCTGCCGGCGCGGAACAGGAGGCGCGCCGCCACCAGCGGAATGTCGTGCTTCGGCACCACGATCACGCGCAGTCCGTTATCGAGCGTGCGCTCCACCGGCTGCGGGATCTTGGCCTCGCGGGGCGCGGCCGGCGCGGGGGGCGTGGTCTGCTGCGCGAACGACGGCAGCACGAACAGCGTCAGCAGGGCAGCCGCGAGAAAGCGCTTCATTTCGCACCCCCGCTCTTGCGCTGCGATTCATCGAGATAGGTAATCACCACCGGCTTCCCTTCGATCAGGTATTTGCGGACCACGCGCTGGACGTCGGCGGGCGTGACGGCCTGCAGTTTCGTCAGGCCGGCGTTCACGAAATTCGCGTCGTGCTCGAGAATCAGCGACTCGCCGAGGGCGAAGGCCTTGCCATTGCTGGTCTCGCGCTCGCGCAGTGCGCCGGTGAGGATCAGGTTTTTGGCCTTCTCCATCTCCGCGGCCGTGGGCGGCTTGTCCGACAGCTTGGCCAGCTCCTCGCGCAGAATCCGCTCCGCCTCCGCCGGCGTCTTCTCGCTGGCCAGGATCACGAAGGCGGCGAACATGCCGGGCTGCTCGCGCAGGTCCGCATCCACGGAGACCTCCGCCGCGATCTCGCCGCGTACGAGGCGCTCGTACAGCCGCGACGATTCGCCCTCGCCGAGGATGGCCTGCGCCACGTGCAGCGGCACCGCGTCCGCGTCCGACGCGCTCGGCGCCAGCCACGTCATCGCCAGCGCGGGGAGCTGCACGTTCGGGGCGTATTCATCCACCCTCTTCTCCGCGGTCCGGGCCGGCTCGACCGCGGTGACGCGGGGGATGGCCATCTCCGGCTTGGCGATGGGGGTGAAGTAGCGGTCCACCCAGGTATCGAGCTGCTGCTGCTCGAAGTCGCCGGAGACGATCAGGATGGCGTTGTCGGGGCGGTAGAAGGTGGAGTGGAAGGCCCGCACGTCGTCGATGGTGGAGGCGTCGAGCTCCTCGATGCTGCCGATGCCGGGCCGCTTGTACGGATGCACGGCAAACGAATTCTTCTCCATCGCATAGAAGAGCCGCCCGTACGGCGGGGAGAGGATGCGGAAGCGGAACTCTTCCTTCACCACGTCGCGTTCCGAGACGAAGTTGGCCTGGTCGATGTTGAGGGAGCCCATCCGCTCCGCTTCGGCCCAGAGCAGCGTCTCCAGATAATTCGACGGCACGACCTCGTAGTAGGCAGTCGCGTCATCGAACGTGGTGGCGTTGTTGTACCCGCCTACATCCTCGGTC
>JAXDJK010000010.1:0-7079 GCA_034665665.1 Acidobacteriota bacterium | reverse complement strand
CCCCACGTGTTGTAGGTGGTTTTGTGCGCGCCCCCGGCGCGCACTTTCGAAGCGGAATCGAGGCAAACCCTCGCCGCGCATCGCGAAGATTGAGCGGCAGCGCGCTCCGAGGTACGATCGATTCGTGGAAGACGCTGAGCTGAGGCAGCTATTCGAGCAGTCCGCGACGGAGACGCACCGGCTCGTCGAAGCCCTGCGCCACGACATCGCCGGCGAAATTGCAGAAACTCGGGCTCAAATCGTCGGGATACGCCAGTACGTCGATACCTCCGCCGTCGAGACCCGCCAGTACATTGATGCCTCCATCGACACCTCCGCCGTCGAGACCCGCCAGTACATCGATGCCTCCATCGACACCTCCGCCGTCGAGACCCGCCAGTACATCGATACCTCGGTGGTCGGGCTACGCCAGTACATCGACGCCTCCACGGCGGAGACCCGCCAGTACATTGATACCTCGGTCGGCGAGATACGCCAGTACGTCGATGCCTCCGCATCTGAGACTCGACTGCATTTCGATGTCGCTGCCGAGGGCCTGCGTGCGGAAGGGCGCCTTCTCGCCGAGGGTGTCGCCAACGCGAATGAGCGACTCGATCGCCTGGCAGCCGAAATGCGAGCCGAGTTCGCTGACGTGCGAGCGGACGCCCGCCTCCTCGGCAGAGCCGTGGCGGCGGCGAACGCCAGGATCGACCAGCTCGCCACCGACATGCGCTCAGAATTCAAGCAGGTGCGCGCCGAGATGCACTCGGACATTGACGGTGTCTCCGCTGGAGTCGCCGAAGCGAACCGGAACATTCACGCCCTGCGCGAAGAGCTCTCCGCCGTCGTCAAGCGCGTCGAACGTCTCGAAGCCGCGTCGACGCACTGACTCGCTCACCGCGTTTCGGGCGGAAGGCGCTTCACGCTCTCGACGCTCACGATTTGACCGATGGCCGAGGCGTCTGGTGGGGGAGGTTCGTCCAGCCACTCCACGGTCCCGCGGAACTCGCACAGGTCGTCGTTCGAACAGGCTGCCAGGATCTTTTTGCCCGCCTCGGAGTCGTTCCGGAAACGCATCGGTGCAAAATCACCGCTTTCCGCGCCCACGTAGTTGAACATCGACACCGGCTGCCCGACTTTGATCTGTCCGGCCCATGTGCCTCCATCCGCATTCTCGTTTGCGGCGACGGTTTGCGTTGGCGCCGCCTTGGGGGCGGGTGCCGTGGTCGTGGTTGCCGGAACCTCAGTCTTCTTCTCGGCGGCGCAACCGCCGCAAAGCAGGGCTGCGAGAGCACTCCCGATCAGTAATTTCATTCGTCCGCAGTATAGCGATGGAGCTCATGGCGTATCGCTCACTCGTCCAGCGACTGGACCTCCCGCGCCTCCGAGGTGTCGTGGGAGATCTCCTGGGAGAGGATCTCGTCCGTGATGCGATTCAGGTGATCGATGAGGGCGCGGTTCATCGCCTCGAACTCCGGCATCAGCGTCTGCTCGACGAACGACCGCGGCACCCGCGCCATCACCGTCGTTCGCCGCTGCCGGCTGAGGCGGTACGGCTCGATCCCGTAGCGCCGCAGCAGCGCCACGAAAATCTTTCGCGACCACGGATTGTCCATCGAGAAGCGGTACTCCTCGCTCCGCTCCTGCGCCGCGACGCTCTCCAGGCGAGCGCGGATGCGCTCGCGAGCACTGGCCGCGGCGTCGCGCTCTCCCGGTGTCGCAGCTCCCGCATACAACGCCTCGATCTTCCGAAGCGTTTCGAAGAGCTTGTTCCGGTCATCCAGCATCAGAGTGAGCGCGCCCTACACCACCCGAATGGCCGGATCCACCTCGCGCGACCAGCGCGTCATCCCGCCCGTCAGGTTGTGCACGCGCGTGAAGCCCGACTCCAGCAGGATGTGCTGGGCGTTCGCGCTGCGGCCGCCGGAGCGGCAGATCATCACGATCTCGGCGTCGCGGGGGATCTCCTCGAGGCGCTTCGGGATCTGGCCGAGGGGGATGTGTTTCGCGTCGGCGTGATGGCCGGCTTCCCACTCGTGGGGCTCGCGGACATCGACGAGCACGAGGGCGTCGCCGCGCTGCAGGCGTTCGGAAAGCTGCTGGGGGGTGATTTCAGTGTGTTCTACGTGCACGGGATGACAGAACTCCTCGTAGTCGATCAGTTGTGTGATGGTTGCGTGCTGCTCGCAGCGGCGCGGGATGCGCAGCGTGCGGAACGTCATGCGAAGCGCGTCGAAGAGTAGCAGACGCCCGGCCAGCGTCTCGCCGATCCCCGTCAGCAACTTGATGGCCTCCGTAGCTTGGATCGTCCCGACCACGCCCGGCAGCACGCCGAGGACTCCGCCCACGGCGCACGACGGAACCAGGTCCGGCGGCGGCGGATCGGGATAGAGACAGCGATAGCACGGACCGTCAGCCGTCGTGAACACGGAAGCCTGCCCGTCGAAGCGGAAGATCGACCCGTAGACATTCGGCTTCCCGAGAATCGCGCAGGCATCGTTCACCAGATAGCGCGTGGGAAAGTTGTCCGTCCCGTCGACGATCACGTCATAGCCGCCGAGGATCTCCAGCGCGTTCGCGGAGGTCAGCTGTGCGTCGTGGGTCTCGATCGCGATCTCGTCGTTGAGGTCCTCGAGCCGCTCCCGCGCCGCCTCCAGCTTCGTCCGGCCCACCGACGCATTGCCGAACAGGATCTGCCGGTGCAGATTCGTCGCGTCCACGCGATCGAAATCCACCAACCCGATCCGCCCCACGCCGGCCGCGGCCAGATACGTGGACACCGGGCTGCCCAGCCCGCCGGCGCCGATGATCAGCACCGATCCAGCCTTCAGCTTCTCCTGCCCCGCCTCACCGATCTCCGGCAGCAGCAGGTGACGCGAGTAGCGGGCGCGCTCGGAAGGGGAGAGCATCGCGATCTACGGCAGCAGCCGCCCCACGATCTCCTGCACCTTCCTGCCATCCACGCGGCCCTTGTAGCGCGTGGTCGCTTCCTTCATGACCTTGCCCATGTCCTTCTTCGACTGCGCGCCGGTGGAGGCCACGATCTCGCGGATGCCCGCTTCCAGCTCCTCGTCCGACAGCTCCGGCGGGAGGTAGGCCTTGAGGATGTCGAGCTCGGACTGCTCCTTCGCGGCCAGCTCGGGGCGGTTGCCGTTGGTGTACTGCTCGATCGAATCGAGGCGCTGCTTGACCGCCTTGCGGATCACCGACATCGCCTCTTCGTCCGTCAGCTCGTGCCCGAGGTTGATCTGTTCGTTCTTGATCGCCGACTGCAGCATGCGGATCGTGGAGAGCTTCTCCTTCGCCTGCGCCTTCATGGCCTCGGTCATGTCGCTACGGATCTTCTCGCTCAGTGCGCCCATTGCGTTCCCCTCGGGCGCCATTCTATTCTCGCCCGCCATGTCCCTCGACGTCCGTGCACTCCTCGCCGAAACGGGCGCGCTCCTCACCGGGCACTTCCGCCTCTCCTCGGGGCTGCACAGCCCCAACTACGTGCAGTGCGCAAAGCTGCTCGAACATCCCCGCGATGCCAAAGCGATCGGCCAGGCGCTCGCGGAGAAGCTGCGCTCCCTCGAAGCAACCAGGATCGTGGCCCCTGCCCTCGGCGGCGTGATCATCGGCTACACCGTGGCCGAAGCGCTCGACCTCCCGTTCGTCTTCACCGAGCGCAAAGACGGCCAGATGCAGCTCCGGCGCGGCTTCACCATCGATGATGGCCAGAAGGTGGTCATCGTCGAAGACGTCGTCACCACCGGCAAGTCGACCCGCGAGACTGCCGCGGTGATCGCCGAGCACGGTGGCGTCGTGGTCGGCTTCGCCTCGATCCTGAACCGCAGCGGCCGCGACAACCCCTTCGACGATCCCTACCAGGCGCTGCTCGCGCTCGACCTCGATACTTACGCCGAGGAAGATTGCCCGCTCTGCCGCAACGGCGTGGCCCTCGACGCGCCCGGATCGCGATACTCGCAGGCGGCGCGATGAGCGACAAAGTCATCACCATCGCCGGCGCCTCCACCGAGATCGCCCTCAGCCGGGACGGTGAAACCTACCGTGCCGGCGAGCAAGAGCTGGAAGTGCTGGCCCTGCGGGCGGAAGAGATGGAGATCCGCATCGGCGAGCGCACCCATGTTGTCCCCTACGTCATCCAGGGCACGACCGTCAGTTTCGTCTTCGACGGCGAGATCTACGTCGCCGACGTCGCCGAGAAAGGTGCGCGGGCCAAGGCCCGGCACCGCGATCACTCCATGGCCGCGCCCATGCCCGGCCTGGTCACGAAAATACTGGTCAAGCAGGGCGACGTTGTTGCAAAGGGAGCCCCGCTGCTCATCCTCGAGGCGATGAAGATGGAGCACCAGATCACCGCCCCGAAAGACGGCACCATCGCCGCCGTGAACTGCCGCGAAGGCGAGATGGTGCAGCCGGGGCTCGAGCTTGTGACGATGAGCGAGGAAGGCTGAACCCATTTCCATGAAGATCCTGGTCGATACGGTCAAAGTCGTCGAGGTCGGTCCTCGCGACGGTCTGCAGAACGAGAAAGTCACCATCCCCACCCAGGCGAAGATCGACTACATCACCGCCCTTGGTGATGCCGGCCTGCGCGTCATCGAAGCCGGCGCCTTCGTCAGCCCCAAGTGGGTGCCGCAGATGGCCGACACCGCCGAGGTCTACCGCAACATCCCCAAAGACCCGGGCGTCGAGTACCCCGTGCTCGTGCCCAACATGAAGGGGCTGGAGCGGGCCATCGAGAGCGGCGTGAAGTCCATCGCCATCTTCACGGCGGCCTCCGAGACCTTCAACAAGCGCAACATCAACATGTCCATCGACGAGTCGTTCGAGAACTACGCGCCGGTGGCCATGCGCGCCCGCGAGGAAGGCATCCGCGTGCGCGGCTACGTCTCCACCGCTTTCGGCTGTCCGTACGAAGGGGAGGTCCTGCCGGAGAAGGTGCTGGAAGTCTGCGCCCGTCTCCTCGACCTCGGCTGCTACGAGGTCTCGGTCGGCGACACGATCGGCGTCGGCACGCCCATGCAGGTGCAGGGCGTGGTCGGCGTGCTGCTGCAGGTGATCCCGCACTCGCGGCTGGCCATGCACTTTCACGACACCCGCGGCACCGCCCTCGCCAACACGATGGCGGCGCTGGAGATGGGGATCGCTACCTTCGACGCCTCCGCCGGTGGCCTCGGCGGCTGTCCGTACGCGCCGGGCGCCTCGGGCAACATGGCCACGGAGGACCTGATTTACCTGCTGGACAGCATGGCCATCGATACAGGCGTGGACCTGAACCGCCTGGTGCAGGCCTCGTCGATCATCGCCCCCTACCTCGACCACCCGCTGCCGGGCCGCTACCTGCAGGCCTGCACGAAGAAAGCGATGCCCGTGGCGTCGGCGAGCAGCGCCGTCCAATGAGGACGCGCGGCGAGTGGAAGGACGGCTGGTACGTCGTGCCGTACGACGTGCAGTTCAATCAGCTCGATTTCTTCGGGCACGTGAACAACGCCACCTTCTTCACGTTGTACGAGGTGGCGCGCACGGATCTCTGGCTGTCCCTGACCGGTGCGACGAACCCTGCCGACATCGGTTTCATCGTCGCGCACGCCGCGTGCGACTTCAAAAAACAGCTGGGCATGGAGCACATCGAGATCGTCACCCGCTTCGGCGCGATCGGCAACAGCTCCATCGAATTCCTCTCGGAGGTCCGGCAGGAAGACGGCACGGTCGCGGCCACCGGCAGGGTGGTGACGGTGCTGTTCGACTGGGAGCGGCGGACGAAAGTGCCGATCGGCGATGACCTGCGGCAGAAGATCGCCGCCGTCATGCGATAACATACCCGTTCCATCACTCAGGCTTGGCGGGAGCCCGCTCTTGATCACCGGGTTCAATACCGACATCAAACATAACGATAAGGTCTTCCACGTGCAGACCGAGGACAAGGGGCAAAGCAACCCCTTCATCGAGTCGCTCGTCTACGTGGGCGGGGAGATCCTCGCCTCGAAAAAGACGTCCTACGCGGAGCAGCTGAAAACGGGCGTGGATGAGAAGTGGATCGGCGGGCTCATGGAGCAGCAGCACCGCACGATGATCGCCGCGATCAAGCGCGGCCGCTTCGATCAGCCCGCGGATTCGACGAAGAACATCCTCCGCCCGGAGACGCCCACGCTCTCCGCGACCCCTCTCGCCGCCGAGCCCGCCGCCGCGACGGCGACGGTGAGCGAGGAGAAGACCCTCGATCAGGTGATCATCGATTACCTGGCGTCGGAAGCAGAGAGCGAGCATCTGGAGCTGGCGCTCCTCAATCAGATCGATTTCTTCGCCGGCGCCCCGATCGAGCTGCGCGTAGCGGCCCGCAAGAGTCTCTCCCAGGCCCCCATCCCCGCCGCCGCGATCGAGGTGAAGGTGATCTCGACGATCGAGCCTCCTCGGGTGATCTTCCGCGGGAAGACCGCCGCCGACGGCACAGCAGTAGTGCGCTGCAACATCCCCCTCTTCCGCGACGGCACCGCGGCGGTGATCATCTCCGCCCAAAGCCAGATCGGCAACGACGAGGTCAAACAACTCGTCAAACGCAAGAAGTAGCCCGGCGCGTTGTCGACAGGGATACGGACGGGGGGGCCTCCGGCGGGCGGGCGGCTGCCCGCACAGCTTTGGTTGGCACAGCCTCAGGCAACCTTCATTACTAACGACAGGGTCGGCTGAGGCTGGGCCAACCAAGCTGTGCGGGCAGCCGCCCGCCCGCCGGAGGCCCCTGGTCCGTCTCCCTGTCGCTATTCTCGCCAGCTGTCCATGTACTCGCGGACCTGGTCGATCGAGAGCAGGCGCTCCTCGCCGTGCTCGTTGTGGAAGACCGCGTGGTACCAGCCCTTCACCGCCACTGGCGTCAGCAACTCCTCGCCGATTTGCAGACGGTGACCGCTGGCCAGTTCGATGAAGACCTTCTCGTACTCCGAGCGGGCCAGAAGTGCCGACGGTGGCGGAATCGGCTCGGCGCGGCGCTCGGTGCGCTTGGGGTGCTCCAGCGGCTCGCCGCCCCAGGGTGGCGCCAGATGCTCGTCTACGTCCGCGGCGCGGCGGAGCGGGCGTGCTTCCGCGGCCTCGTCGTGCAT
>JAXDJK010000009.1:0-5084 GCA_034665665.1 Acidobacteriota bacterium | reverse complement strand
ATGCCATCCAGGCGCTGAACCGCCTCACCAAGCTGCGGACCTTCACCACCGCCGCGAGTCGTCTCGCCGGGCTGTTGTTGCAATACGAGGCATTCTGCTTTTCGAAGGAGGCGCCGCTGCTGTCGCGGCGGCATTTTGCACCGATGGCGGGCGTGACGCCGCAGATGGTGACCAGGATCTTGCGCACCTGGGAAGCCGCGGCGGTCATCCGGCGGGTCGGTGGGTCGGGCCTTGAGCTGCTCGATCGGAGTGCGCTTGAGGCCGAGGCGGCACCCCTCTCGGAGTTCCCCGTGCCCGATCCAACCATCCCGGGAGCGTGGACCGATCCGGTGCTGTAGGACCAGCGGTCCTGACTGCCTTGCTGGCCACCATCACCCTGGCCACCACCAAGGAGCCGATCGGCACCTGGCTCGGGTCCACCGCCAGAATGGTGCTGGCCGATGCGATCGCCATCGCCATCGGCGGCGCGTCACTCCGCCGGGTTGGCGGGTCTTGCTGCGTTCCTTTTCACGCGCGGTAGCCGGGAAAGAGCTCCTCCGTGACGGCGGCTCCGCCTGCGAAACCGCGCCGCTCGAGCACCAGCACGCGTTGACCAGCGCGAGCCAGGTACGCGGCTGCCACGAGGCCGTTGTGTCCCGCGCCCACGATGATGGAGTCATATCGGTCGCGGACCACAGTGCCCTCCCAGCGAACTTGTCATGACATTATCATGACCGGTCGCGCGACCGGCGGGACACGGTCCATCTGCCGACGCGCGCGCCGAAATTAGCTCGGCGCCGTTGCTCGAATACTCGCTATGCACTGTCCGAAGCGATCGTCGAATACGAATGGGCACCTGCGCCGGCGAGGCTACCGCCATCGGCGATGAGGTACTCCTCACGGATCGGGCGACCATCGAACCAGCACTCAAGGATCTCGCGGACCCCGGCCGCATAGCGAGCCTGCGCAGAGAGGGACGATCCGGAGATATGCGGCGTCATCCCGTGGCGAGGCATCGTGCGCCATGGGTGGTCTTCGGGGGCCGGCTGCGGAAACCACACGTCGCCGGCGTAGCCGGCCAGCTGGCCGCTTTCGAGCGCCTGCGCGATTGCGTCGCGGTCGCAGATCTTTCCGCGCGCCGTGTTCACGAGGTACGCGCCGCGCTTCATCTTCGCGATGAGGTCCGCGTCAAAGAGGTGCTCTGTCTCCGGATGCAGCGGTGCGTTGATGGTGACGACGTCGCTGGCACGCACCAGCGACTCGACGTCTGGGTGGTAGGTCAGGTCGAGGTCACGCTCGACGTCCGTTGGAAGCCGATGTCGGTCGGTGTAATGCAGGCCGACCTCGAACGGCTTCAGCCGCCGCAGGACCGCCGATCCGATGCGCCCCGCCCCCACCGTGCCAACCTGCATGCCCTCGAGGTCGTACGACCTGGCAACGCAGTCGGCTATGTTCCAGCCGCCCTTCGTGACCCACTCGTACGATGGGATGTAGTTGCGCACCAGGGACAAAATCATCATCACGACGTGCTCGGACACGCTGATGCTGTTCGAGTACGTGACCTCCGCGACCGTGATCCCGTGCTGGTTGGCCGCCGCCAGGTCGACGTGATCAGATCCGATTCCCGCGGTGATGGCCAGCTTTAGCCGCGGCGCCTTCGCGATGCGCTCGGCGGTCAAGTAGGCGGGCCAGAAGGGTTGCGAGATCACGATGTCGGCCTCTGGCAGCTCGCGCTCGAAAACCGAGTCGGGACCGTCCTTTTCCGCTGTGACCACGAACCGATGTCCGCGCTCCGCCAGAAACTTGCGGAGTCCCAGCTCGCCGCTGACGCTGCCGAGCAGCTGTCCGGGCTCGAAATCAATCCGCTCCGGCGTCGGCGTGGTCTGACCGCCGTTGTAGCCCTCGATGTGCGGAACTGTGTCGCGCGCATACGAAGGTGGATATCCATCCACCGGATCGTCGTACAGGACGCAGAGGACATTCGCCACTTCTCTTCACCCTCCCGGGCCGCCGAACCCCCGCCGGCGTACCCACTTGCGATTGTTACCCCCACCGACCAGACGCCGGACTCACCCGGTTTGCGTGCCGCGGAGCACGTCTACGCGTCGAACACCGGGAGCGTCTCAGGCAAAAACAGCTCATCCAGCTTGACCGGGCGGGCACTCAGGAACTGTTCGGTCGAGTACCGGAGCGCCGAATTCAAGGTTGGCGCGTTCCGGGTGACGCCATACGGAAGGAAATCGCGGCCGAACGTCTCCCACGTGAACTCCAGGTCATGGACGGACAGCGGGAGGGGCGACAGCCCGAATGCGCTCTCTTCGAGAGCCTCGTAATAGCGAGCCTTAGCCTCGGAGAAAGCCTCGCACAGCCGCACGGCGAGCCACGGATGCTGCTCGTGCACCTCCCTCCTGATCACGATCAGATGCATGATCGGGAAGACCCCCGTGCGGCGATACCAATCGATCTCGGTCTCACGGGCGTTCGGGAATAGTCGCCTGATCGGAAGCGTTCCGTCTGCGAATGCGCGGGGCACGGCGGCACTTGCCAGCGCGTCAATCTCCCCGGCGACCAACATGTCGACCAGCGCACGATCCTGAACTCTCTCAAGGGTCACGCTCGCCGGAAGGTCCAGCTCGATCCGCTCGATCCTTCCGGGAGTGTCCTGCCCTCCCTGGACCCAGGCAACATCCGCCGCTCCAATTCCATGATCGTCGGACAGAAGGCCTCGAATGAAGAGGGCGGCCGTCATGTGATATTCGGGAACGCCGATCCGCGCCCCCCTGAGGTCCTCCGGGACCCTGATTGCTGAGGGATCCTTCACGTAGATGAATGAATGGCGAAAGATCCGCGACGGAAATACTGGAAGCCCGACGAACGACGTGTCGCCCCTCGAGAGAAGGACGGTGTACGCCGACAAGGACATCTCCGAGACATCGAACTCTTTGCCTCGAATCATTCGCCAAAAGATCTCGGCCGGGCGCGCCGTGGTGAGGTCGAAGTCGGCGCCCGGCACGGAGACCGTGCCGTCGCGCAGCGCCGCCGCGTGAGGGTAGGGACCGATCGCGAGCGAAAGCCTAACCACGGCGGCAGATCATTGACCGGCGCTGGGCAGCTGGCGCCGCTTCGACACATGCCACGGGATCGCCAGATCCTCGATGGCGCTCATCGCAGCGAACAGGACGATGCCCATCACCGTAAGCGCGATCAAGACCGAGAACACGCGTGCCGTGTTGAGCGAGTTGGCCCCCACGATGAGCAGGTAGCCCAATCCTTCAGTGGCCCCCACGAACTCGCCGACGATCGCTCCAACAACCGCCAGCGTGACTCCGATTCTCAGGCCACCGAAGATGCTCGGCAAGGCCTGGGGAAGGCTGATCTTCATGAAGGTCTGGCGCCGATTGAGCCCAGAGAGAGCGGCGAGGTGCCGCTTCTCCTCCTCCACAGAAGTCAGACCGATGGCCGCAGCTACGACGATCGGAAAGAATGAGATGAGGAAGACGACAGCGACCTTGGGCTCGATCCCAAAGCCGAACCAGATGAGAAACAAGGGCGCCAACGCGGACTTCGGCATGGCCTGAGTAGCCACGATTAGGGGATAGAGCGCCTGCTCGGCAAACTTCGACTGGGACAGAAGAACCCCGAAGCCAAGTCCGACGACCACGGCAATGGCATAGCCGATCACCACCTCGTTGAGGGTGACGAGGGAGTGTTCCCAGATGACGGCCCCATTCTCGAAGATGTCCAAGATCACGTCGGTGGGCGCCGGCAGCAGGTACTTGGGCAGCTCGAACACGACAACCGCGGCCTGCCAAAGGACCAACGCGAGCAGCACCACACCAACGGGTGCCAATACCTTGGTTACCCGGTCGCGCTGAACGCGCCGGCGCCCCTGCCGGATGACCTCCTCGGTCAGTTCGTTGATCTTGGGGGATCGGCTGGTGCCGAGAACCTTTGTTGATTCCATGTCAGGCTCCCACCGCAGCCTGGTAGTCCCGGAGGGTCCCGCTGCGTTCCAGAACCTGTCGGATGTCACGAACGTACTGGCTGAACTCCGGAAGTTCGCGCGTGCTCAGCGTCCGCGGTCGCGGCAGGTCGATGTGGACGATTGCTTCGATGCGGCCGGGGCGAGATGCCATAACGATGACATCGTCCGAGAGGAACACTGCCTCCGCGATGCTGTGGGTAACGAACAGCACGGTGGTCTTCCGCGTCTCCCACAGGCGCTGGAGATCGAGCGCGAGCTGATCGCGGGTGATGGCGTCGACGGCCCCGAACGGCTCGTCCATCAAAAGGAGCTGCGGGTGGGTGATGAGGGCGCGACAGATCGCGACGCGTTGTCGCATTCCGCCGGACAGCTCATGGGGCCGGCTCGTTTCGAAGCCAGCCAGTCCAACGGAGTCAAGTAGTTCCATGGCCTCGGCCTCGGCATTCGAAGCATCGAAACCGGACGCCTCGGTCGGGAGCAGGACGTTGCGCAGAGTCGAACGCCAATCGAGCAGGACATCACTCTGGAAGACCATGCCGAATCCGGTTTGTGGTCCCTCGACGGGCTGATCGCCCACGCGGATGGACCCGGACGTCGGACTGCTGAGGCCGGCTGCGAGACGCAGGCAGGTGCTCTTGCCACATCCACTAGGACCCAGAAGGGATGTAAATCCGGCATCAGGGACCCCGAACGAAACGCTGTCCAAAGCCAAGAACCCCGTTCCTTGGGCCGTCAAGTACACCTTCACGACCTCGGAAAATTCCACACTGGCCATCGCTGCCTCTTCGGTCTTGGGGAGCGGCGGCGGGGAGGACTGCGTCCACCCGCCGCCATAGGTCAGGGCTGCTAGTCGCCCGCCAACAGCTCGGGCGTCATGACGATTGAGTCCGACAGGAACTCGTTCGTGTAGAAGTCCGACGGCGGTTTGGAGACCTGCGTGTCTTCGGAGATGTTGATGAGGTCGAAGCTTGCGAGCCAAGCCTCCTCTGGCGTGTACCCGAGCGGCTCTCCTTCGACTGCCCCGGCTCGCAGGACCTCCACCGCCGACTGAAGCGCGGCGAGCAGGCTGTCACCGCTTCCCTTCACCGATGGGTACTTTTCCACGACCAGATCGATCGCT
>JAXDJK010000008.1:0-3948 GCA_034665665.1 Acidobacteriota bacterium | reverse complement strand
CAGCGAACGGTCCTCATACCCGAGCACCCGTTGCGTGGACGGTGACGCGTAGAGGAACTCCCCTCTCCGGTCGACGAGAGCAATACCTTCCGACGCATTCTCGACGAGGGCGCGAAAGCGGTCTTCCGTGCGCGTGCGGTCCTGCTCCGCCTGCCGCCGCGCTTCCTCGTTCCAGGCATTCACGATGACGGCGCCGGTCAGGTCGGCCACGGAGCGGAGGAAGCCGATCTCATCGTCGGCGAAGCCGCGGCGCGTCTCCGCGTAGACGGTGATGCAGCCCCACGCCCGCTCGCGGCCGGGGATGGGCAGGCATGCGCCGGATTCGACGCCGTGCACGTGCAGCAGATGTTCGCCGCGGACGCGCGGATCGGCGGCGAGGTTGTCGTAGACCACCGGCTGGTTCAGCGCCAGCGTGTACAACATCAGCGGACGATGCTCGTCCTCGGTGTCGTTGCAGGAAGAGAAGGTCTGGTTGGAGCCAAGGCCGAAACGGAGGTGCAACCCGACGCCATCGCACTCGACCACCGTCACGTAGGAGACCTCGAGCGCCCATTCCACCAGGGCACAGGTTTGTCCTACAAGGAGCGACACATCGACGCCGCTCAACGCCGCCTGCCCCAGCTCGCCGAGTGCCGCCTGCTGGCGGCTGCGGCGATCGATTTCTGCCGTGAGCTGATGCTGGCCGTCGCGCTCGTCGACCGTCTGCCTCATCAAATTGTTCAACGTCCCCCTCGGATCTGCAGCCTGCCAGATTTCAACCTGCCACCACCATTGCAAGCGAGACGCCGCACCCGGATCGCACGCGGCCTCTCTATACTGGGAGCATGGAACCAACGGCACCGCCTCCCCAGGCAGCCCTCACTCCGCGGCCGCGGCGCTCGCCCCTGCGCCTGCTGCTGATCCCCCTCCTGCTCGTAGCCGTGTTCTTCGCCGGGTGGGTTCCGCCGACCCTGAAGCAGCGTGAGGCGAATGAGCGTCTCCGCGACGTGGAGTTGCAGTTGCGCCTGCTGACGCTGGAGCGGCGCCTCGGCCTGAGCGCGGCCGAAGCGCGGCGGGGGAACTTCGGCATCGCTGCGTCCGAAGCGGGCCGGTTCTTCGACGACACGCAGCGCCTCCTGGCGGAAGAGCCCTTCGTCACGCGCCCCCGTCTCCGCACCGCGCTCACGTCCTTTGCCGGGCGGCGGGACGAGATCGTCACCCGCCTGGCCACGAACGATCCATCTACGGCCCAGCTGCTGACCGACCTCTACGTGACCTACGACGGCGTGCTCCAGCGCGGTTTGTGACTTGGCGTCCGTTTCTTGCATCTCACTCGGTATGAGAAGCAGATTCGCCATTGCATTCCTCTCCCTCCTCCTGAGCCTGTCGCTGGTCGGCTGCGGTGAAAAGAAGGCGGACGACGCCACCGCGACAGCCCCGCCGCCGGAATCGGCGTCCGCCACCGACGCCACCCTTCCGGCCTCACCCGGCGGCACCGCCGAGATCCCATCCGTCTCGTCCGGCACCACCGTGGTGGTGATGCTCGAAGACGGCCGCATCGCCCTGCGCGGCGACGCCATCCCCTCGGGCCCGGCCATCTTCACCGTCACCAACGGCGGCGAACAGGTCCACAACCTCTACATCGAAGGCAACGGCCTGAACGTCGCCGCCGGCGACTCGATCCCGAAAGGCGCCTCTCGCGACGTGAGCGTCACGCTGAAGGCCGGGACGTACACGCTGTACTGCCCCGTCCTCGATCACCGCGAGCGCGGCGAGCAGACGACCATCACGATCAAGCCGTAACGGGTTTGATCGGGCGCGAGGAAAACGCCCAACCGCTCGTGCTTGGCAGGCAGGTTTGGACTGCCGGCGACCTCAGGCGCCGCTTTGTCGCGGCATAGAAATGCAGTTCCTTTACGAAGCACCGGCGCAACCGCGGAGACGCCGCGCGGCCATGCTGTTGCACCGTCATCTTTACGCCGCGACAAAGCGGCGCCTGAGGTCGCCGTCAGTCCAAACCTGCCTGCCGAGAGCCGTGAGCGCAGGTTTCTTCCCGCATTGTCAGCGCGCGCGCTATGAGCCGGCTCGGGATGACAGCTGTTTCTCCAACTCCTCCGCCGCCGCCCGCACGTCCACCATCAGGGCTTCGTACTCCTGCTGCGCTTCCGCCAGGTCGGCTCCGCAGAAGGGGCAGGCCGTCTCCTGCGGGCGGACGTAGTGGTGGCAGTTGCGGCAGAGCGGGAGGACGGGCGGGATACGGTTCGTCGAGGCGCGTGTGCGCGCCGCGTCGTTCGGCGGCGGGACGATCCGTTCTCCCGGGCCGCTGCCGTCGATCGGCTCGAGGATGAGGTCGAAGCGGCCGTTGTCGAACGGCAGGCCGGGCGCGTCCGCGACCTTCTCGACGCGTTCGCGTAACCCGGCCTTCGCCAGCGTGAGCACGCGGTGATGGCAGTACGGATTGTTGCCCGCGCGGTCGAAGAGCGAGTGCGCCGTCCAGGTGCAGCCGGCGCGGCAGACATCGGCGTAGTAGCACGTCGAGCAGAAGCCCCACATCTCGGCCGTCGAACGATCGCGGGCGAAGCGCAGTGCATCCGTGGTCTGCCAGATCTCGTCGATCGACATGGTGCGGACATTGCCGCCCGCGTACGTATCGGTGGCCAGCGACGGGCAACCCTTGATCGTGCCGTCCGCCTCGATGCCCAGGCCGGTATGCCCGGCCGCGCAGCCCTGCCAGTGCTTCGCATCCTCCGCCACCCGCCACTTGTGCTCGTACGGGCCGAAGTAGCCGATGTTGTTCCCCGGCTGGATCATCACCCCCAGCTCGGCCGCTTCGTCGTAAAGCTCCGCGAAGAAGGGCATGAACTCCAGCAGCTCGTACGGCTGCAGGATCAGCTCCGGATGGTCGGCGGCATTGCCCATCGCCACCGTGAGCTGGAACTGCCAGTAGCGCACCCCCAGTCCGGCGATGACATGCAGCAGCGGCCGCAGGTGCGGCCGCACTTGTGCCGTGATCTGCGTGTTCACGCTGAACGGCACGCCGTGCCGTTGCAGGTTATGCAGCGTCTCGATGCAGCGGTCGTAGGAGCCCTTCACGCCGCGCAGCTGGTCGTGGAGATCGGCCAGGCCGTCGATGGAGACGCCTACCTGCTTCACGCCCGCTTCCTTGGCGCGGCGGACCTTGTCGTCCGTCAGCGCCAGGCCGCCCGTCTGCATGCTGCACACGATGCCGTGGTCGGTCACGGCGCGGATGATCTCCAGCCAGTCGGCGCGCATGTAGGCCTCGCCGCCGATGAGCGTGATCTCCCGTGTGCCGAGGCGCGCGCACTGGCGGATCACCTCGACACACTCCTCCGTCGTCAGCTCGTTCGGCCGCTTCTTCCCCGCGCGCGAGCCGCAATGGCCGCACTTGAGATTGCACGCGAGCGTGATCTCCCACACCACGTGCACCGGCCTGCTGTGCGCAAAGTCGTCGTCGGTGTCGTAGCGATGGGGAAGTGCGGTCATGGCCGTTGCCGGCGCGCCGCGCTACTTCTTGCCGACGCTGCTGCCGCGGGAGCTGCTCTTCTTCGCGCCGCCTGCGGCCTTGCTGCCGCCGGAAGCGGCCTTGCTGGTGCCTGACGTCGACGACGCTTTCCCGCCGCCGCTGCTGGTACCGCCGGCAGCTTTCTTCAGCTTCTTCAGCGCGGCCTCGCCGGCGCGAATGGCTTTACCAAGATCGCCACCCTGCTGCTCGTGAAGCTCCTTCGCCTTGTTGATTGCGGTCTCGAGACGCCGCGAATCGCCGCGCTCGATGGCATCGAGGATCGGGGGACCATAGGGTCGGACAGAGGCCATGGATCGATTCTCCTTCGCTTTGCTGGGCTTTGGTTGTGGGCTTCTATGGAAGGAGTGTCATGAAGAGGCGGTTTCCCTACCCCCTCCCGGTTCCACGGAGTTCCTCGGAGTTCCTCGGCGCCGATTACGAGGTAC
>JAXDJK010000007.1:0-4391 GCA_034665665.1 Acidobacteriota bacterium | reverse complement strand
AATTCTCCAGCTCCGGGAGCGACGAGCCCCAGCGTACCGCGCGGCCCACGTTGTCGTAGCCCGGCGGGCGATCGTCCAGGTCCAGGAGCGACGGCGTCTCGCCGCGCAGGACCGAGTACAGCAGCCGGTAACTGAACGGGTCCGACATCTGCCGGATCGAATCGCGGAAGTAGGTTGCGATCTCCAGCGCGATCGCGCGCAGAGACAACGTCCGGCCATCCGTGGTCGGCCATGAGGCATCATCGATCGAAGTCGTGAACGGACTGCGCGGGAAGTGGAAGTCGCGCAGGATCCAGCCATTGCGCGTGGCGTGCTTGCCCGGCGTGACCTCTGCGAGCGTTGCGATCTTTCGCGCCGCCAGCTCCTCCACGCGGTACGACGGCCAGGTGATGACCTCGCGGACGATGCCGACGATCAGCGCCGTCGTGGCGGCCATCAGGCCTGGATCGGGGGTGAAATCGAGTGTGATCTCGATCCGGTCACGCCGCGGGCGGACGCCGATGCCGGTCGATTTCCGGTTCGCGCCGGTGATGATCACCGGCACCGCCAGCAGATGGGCGAGCAGCAGCGCCAGCTTCTGGATGGTCCGGTTGCGGTTGCGCTCGTCGCGGTGGAGCTCGAACGAGATATTGAAGTGACAGCTGAACGCGCCGAGGCGCACGTCCTTGCCGGTCTTCTTCTCCCAGCGGTCCAGATGATCGCGGACGAAGCCGAGCTGTTCCCACACGCTCCGTACCACGCGGCCTGTGCACTGCGGCGCGATCTCGATGACGGGTGTCACCACTTCGATCACCCCGCCGTCGAAGTAGACCGCGCCGCCGGTGGGCAGTTGGGACGATTTCGACGTGCGTGCGAGCAGCGGCTGGTCGATGAAGCCGGAAGGCGTGCGCCAGTAGTCCTCGGGCACGACGAGCTCGCCGTCGACGAACACCTGGAACTCTGCTTCGAGCCCGATGACCGGGAGGTCCAGCTCGTTACGATAGGGGAACCTGACAGGATCTTGTGGCATGCCTCGGACCGCCAGCAGCGGAGCAAGGATCAAGCCCAGATCAGATCGGCAAAGCGCTCCACCGCGACGGGATCGAGCTCCAGGAACAGCGACGGCTCCGTCAGTTCCAGCTCCATCAGCAGAAACATGCCGTCCACCACCACGCCGTCGACCCGTGCGTACAGCCACGGCCCATCGACGGCGGCGAGGACGCGAGCAGCCTCGGCCACGACATGCGGGGGCGGAACGGTGAGGACCGCGCTGCCGCCGAAATCGTTCTGAACCCGGAAATCGCCCGAACGCGGCCGCTTGAGCACGGCGTGACTAAACGCGCCGCCAAGGAAGATCAACGACCACTCGCCCTCGCGGACCACTTCCTCGAGAAACGGCTGCACGAGTACGTCGCCTCCCGTCACGAGCGTGGCGAACGCTTCCTCGTCCGGATCGACGCTGGTGCGAAACGCGGTCGCGCCGACAGCAGGCTTGACGACCACGGAGGACCAGCCGCGCCGGGCGCGGATCTCTGCCAGCGTTGTCATCCCGAGCGTAGCGAGGGACCTGTGCGGGTGGGGCGCGATGCTCGCGCCACACTCCTCGCGCCCCGCCCGCACAGGTCCCTCGCTACACTCGGGATGACAAATCAGCAGCTCCGTGGGCACGATCGCCACCCCACGGGTCGCGAGATCGAGCAGGTAACGCTTGTGGATGTTCTGCCGGACCAGCGCCGGCGGGTTCCAGACGCGCGAGCCGTCGGCCTGCCGTGCGTCGAGCCAGGCGGCGAACTCCTCGATACGCTTGTGGTAGTCCCACGTCGAGCGGAGGACCACGAGGTCGAAGGCGGGCCAGCCGACGGAGGGGTCGTCCCAGACCACTGCGCGGGCGACGTCGCCGCGCGCTTCGAAGGCCTCTTGCAGCAACCGGTCGCCGGGTGAGAGCTCCGGCAGACCGGACCAGGTCACCAGCGCAATCATGCGCGGCATCAGCAGCCGCACCGGACCGCGCCGGGGCGGTCCGTGAGGCTGCCGTGCTCGTCGCCCTGCACGACCGGATGGCCGTCGCGCTCCCACCAGTCGAAACCGCCCACCATCTCCTTCACCCGGAAGCCGAGGGCGGAGAGCTTGATGGCGGCCTTCGTCGAGGCATTGCAGCCGATGCCGTCGCAATACGTCACGAGCACCGCGTCACGCGGGATCCAGGCGCTGGACTCGACGCTGATGGTGCGATGAGGGAGATTGTGCGCGCCCGGGACATGGCCGCGGGCATAGGTCTCCGGTGTGCGGGCGTCGATCAGGATCACGCCGAGCGCCCCGTTGCGGAGGTCTTCGTACACATCGGCGCCGTCTGCCTCGTACACGAGCCGGGACGAGAAGTAGCGCAGCGCGGCGGGAGGATCGGCGGCGAGGTGCTGGCGGACGAGGGACTCGGAATCGACGAACGTGACGGACATGAGCGGCTCTCCTTCGGCCATGATTGTGCGAGGATAGTGGTTCCTGCCGGGAACCGGAATGGGCAGCACGAGGGAACCACTTTGGCGCGCACCAAACGCGAGGGGATGTTCATCGAAGGGCTGGCCGCCGACACCGCGGACGGGGTGCCGCGCTACCGCCACGTCTATCGCCGCATTCGCGAGGGCATCCTGAGCGGCGCGTTGCAAGCCGACACGCCGCTGCCGTCCACGCGCACCATCGCCGTGGAAGCGCGGATCTCCCGCAAGAGTGCCGAGGAGGCTTACGCGCAGCTGGAGAGCGAAGGCTACGTCGTCCGGCGCAGTGGCTCCGGCACCTTCGTGGCCGGGGTGGCGCTGCCGGCGAAAGCGCGACAGGTGCGGGTCAGCGGGAGCCGGACGCTGTCAGCGCGCGGCCGTTCCGCGGTGGCGGCGATGTCGTGCGTCGAGCCGACGGTGGTGCGCGCCTTCGCGGCGGGACTGCCGGCGCTCGACGCCTTTCCGTACCAGGCGTGGCAACGGCTGCTGGCACGGCACGCGCGGCAGCTGGATGCGAAGGCGCTGGTCTACGGCGATCCCGCGGGCTCACTGCCGCTGCGCGAAGCGATCGCCGCCTACCTGACCGGCTCGCGCGGCGTACAGTGCGAGCCGTCGCAGGTGATCGTGCTGAGCAGCTCGCAGCAGGCGCTCGACCTGGTGGCTCGGCTCTTCCTCGATCCGGGCGATGAGGTGTGGCTGGAAGATCCGGGGTATTACGGTGCTCGGGCCGCGCTGACTTCTGCCGGCGCCCGCATCGTGCCGGTGCCGGTGGACGCCCAGGGGCTGGACGTGGCGCGCGGCGAAGCGCTGGCGCCGCAGGCGCGGCTGGCGTACGTCACGCCGTCCAATCAGTATCCGCTCGGCATCACCATGTCGCTCGACCGGCGCCTGGCGCTGCTGGATTGGGCGCGGCGCGGCAACGCCTGGATCGTGGAAGACGATTACGACAGCGAGTTCCGCTACGACGGGCGGCCGGTCGCGTCGATCCAGGGACTGGATTCCAGCGGCCGGGTGCTCTACGTGGGGACGTTCACGAAGACGCTCTACCCATCGCTGCGCCTCGGCTATCTGGTAGCACCGCGCGATCTCGCGGAGCGGATCGTGGTGGCCCGTACGCAGATCGACGGCCATCCGTCGACGTTCCTGCAGCGCGTCGTGGCCGACTTCATGGCCGAGGGGCAGTTCGGCGCGCACGTCCGCCGCATGCGAGCGCTGTATCACGCCCGGCGCGACGTCCTGGTGGCGTCGATCGCGCGCCATCTGGGAGACCGCGTGGTGCTCGGGAACGTCGACGCAGGCATGCGCGCCACGGTGTTCGTCGAGGGCGACGATCGTGAGCTGTCGGCGCGCGCGATGGCGCGCGGCATCGAGGCGCCGCCGCTCTCGCGCTACTACCTCGGCACCGCGAAGCGCAGCGGATTGGTGCTCGGTTACGCCGGACTCTCGCCGGCGGCGATCCGCAAAGGTGTTCAGCTGCTGGCCGGGCAAACTTTATCCTGAGCGAAGCGAAGGATCTCTGGTGCTGCCGCACTGCTGCCGCCAACACACGAGATCCCTCGCGTTGCTCGGGATAAACTTTTCGAGGCCTACCGCCCCCGCGAGGGCTTGGCGATCTTGAACTCCACCGTCAGCTCGTGGATCACTTCCGTCAACTTGCCGTTGACGACGTACGGCTGGAAGCGCCAGTGGCGGATGGTCTTGTGCGCTTCTTCCTCGAAGATCTTCATGGCGGGGGGACGGACGGTGGTCACTTCCCGCACGCGGCCCTGCTTGTCGATGATGTAACGGACCACGAGCGAGTCTTCCCAGCCGCGGGTACGGGCGAACTCGGGATAGGGCGGATACTCCTGGGCCACGGCGGGCATCGGCAGGGGAGCATCGCGCTCGATCTCGACGATCTCCGGCTGCGGCGCCGGCGCC
>JAXDJK010000006.1:0-3344 GCA_034665665.1 Acidobacteriota bacterium | reverse complement strand
CACGGTCGACGCGCACCTGCGCTGGCTGCGCGACGAAATCGGTCTCGGCTCGTTGCGCAAGCGCCTGATCCCGCTGCGCGACCTCTTCGCCATCACTTCCGCCTCGCCGATCTATAACGAGAAGACGCGCGCCGGCGTTTTCTACGCGCAGTCGTGGGCGCTCGTGCACTACCTGACCCACGATCGCGGCCGCCGCGACCAGCTCCCTCGCTTCCTCGGGCTCCTTCGCAGCGGCCAGTCGCCGGCGGACGCGGTGGCTGGTGCGTTCGGCATGTCCTCGAGCGCGCTCGAACAGGCGCTGCGTACCTACATCCGCGGCGACAGCTTCTCCTACTACGCCTACAAGCTCGGCGAGCTCGCCATCGCGGAGCTTCCGGAGCCGTCGGCGATGCCACACGACGCGGTGCTGCATCAGCTTGGATTTCTCCTGGTGCATGTTCCGGAGAGTCGTGCCGATGCGGAGCGCTTCTTCCAACTATCGATTGCCGCGAATGACAGGAACACGGCGGCGCATGCCGATCTGGGGCGTCTCTACGAGGGAACGGGCCGCATGGCGGAGGCGGATGCGGCGTACGCGAGAGCGGTGGAGTTGGGAAGCGACGATGCGGAGGTGTACCTGCTCGCGGGCAGTAGGATTCTCCGGGGTGGCAGCGGGTATACGAAGGCGCGGCCGCTCTTCCAGCGCGCCACGGAGCTCGATCCAACGTCCGCGGCGGCGTGGTGCGGCCTCGGCGCCACGTATCTCGCCGACGAGGTCGACGGCGCCACGGGCATCGCGGCGCTGAAGAAGAGTCTGGAGCTGAATCCGAATGGTGAAGATGCGGCGTTCTACCTGGCACAGCTCTGGGCGAACGAGGGCAATTTCGACGCGGCGCGCAAGCTTGCGCAAAGGCTTTTGGCTCGGACCACCGATGCGGGGCTGAAAAAACAGCTCACCAGCTTGCTGCCGTCGATCGACAGGCAGGAGAGCGCGGCCGCGTGGAACAAGACGCAGACGGCGGCGAAGGAGGCGGTGGCCTTGCTCTTCAAAGCGTCGGAGAAGGTCGACGCCGGCAGGTACGTGGAGGCGCTGGCGCTGATCGATCTGGCGCTGCCGAAGCTGCCCAACGAGGAAACGCGGAAGAAGGCACAGAGCCTGCGGGAGATGATCGCGGCGGAGATGCGGAAACGGTGATGGGCGGCGCGGGCTCCGCCGTTGGACCGATTCGCGTGCATCCTGGTAAACCAGGTCCGAAGCCTGGTTTACGACGAGCTGAAGCCCCCAAAACCTCCGCGTGCATTCTTTTCACCATCATTGCGCTGTCGATCCGGCTGGCGGATCACCTGAAGGGCGTGCTGGGGCGAGGATGAGTCGTTGACGCTCCGGCGGCTCGTCGAGCCGTCGGAGTGTTTTCCGTCGAGGAGCTTACGGCAGGTCGGCGGTGACGGTGACGGCTACGGGCGCGCTTTCAGCATGCGTTAGGCCGACGAAAGCGAGCGGGAGTTATCATCCAGCTGTGTCGCGAGCCGCGCGTACGCCAAAGACGAAAGACGAGCTGCAAGTGATGTCGCTCGAACAACTCAACGCTGAGTTGAAGTACGTTCGTGTCAGGCTACAGGTTGCCGGTTCCGGAGCGATCGGACGCGCCTTCCGGAAGGAAATTGCGCTGCTCGAGAGTGTACGACTACGACGGTTCGGCGTCGCATCTCAGCGGTCATGAACATCCCGATCGCGCCGTCGCGGTTTCCTGCCGAGTTCGGGCCAATCGTCGGTAGTCCCGGTCCAATCACCACTGGCAGCGTAGCCGCGAGCAGGCGAGGATCACTGTCCTGCCATCGAGCAAGACCTCGGTAACGCCACGCTGTCGCCGACCTTGATGACGTCAGCGGCGCGGCGCTCCACACGCGCCACACGTATCTGAATGACACCACCCCGCTGGCGCCTCGGCGTCTGCACCGGCAGCAGCCGCAGCGCCGACGCGGCGGGCAAGCAGCCGATCGAGCGACAAAGGCAGTTGGCGCGACTGGGGCGTCCAACTCGGCATCGGCGACGCCGTCGGCCTCGTCACCGGCGGCCTCTCCGCCGGCGCCGGCAACTTCGCCACCGCCATGGCCCAAAGCGGCCGCGCCGCCTTCGCCCTCGGCACCACCACCCGCGCCGCCTTCATGGCCGTCGCCGGCTCCATCGAAGGCGCCGCCGGCTCCGTCCTCCAGGTAACGCTCAACAATCTCGAAGCCGGCAAAGCAGCAGGGGAGGGCGTCGGCTGGGCCGCCCTCTTCGGCGCCGTCACCGGCGCCGTCCTCAGCTACCGCGGCGCCCGCGAAGCCGGCTCCGCCGCCCGCTCGCGGGCCCCGGGAGGGTGAATCGTTCAGGCGCTTCCTGCGCGGCGGCAACGAGGTGTGGCAAAACGAACGCGTCCCGCTGGTTCTCAGTACCGCCACGCGGGTCAAGGACAAGGCGGCAGGGAGGGTGGCGTCGGCGGCGGTCAAGGTGCTCGTGTATTACGCGCCGCAGTGGATGTAGTGAGGGACGCTGCTTTGACCTCGGCAGGAGCTGGTCTTCGGACCAGCTCCTGCCCTTTGTCGTCTGCCGTCTCGATGTACTGAGCCCAAACGCGTGTGATGGCCGAGATCAAGTCGACGCCTGCGGAACGGGCAGCGCCGCAAATCGTCAGCCGGCGGGCAATCGATTATCCGCGTTGATATGGACTGACGGCCAAGTACGAGCGGCGGATCGACTGGGTCGGATCGTAGGCGGGCTCCGGACCATAGAACGTTCCATAGGTCTTCGGCCCGTCGCCCACCGTGCCGCTCACATTCGAGATGTCGACGTTCCACGGCCGGTCGGCCAGGTTTCGTCCCGCCATTTGCCATGTTCGTGGCAAATGTGATCGCCGGCGAGTGCGGCCGAGGTACCGTCTCGCGCATAGGAGACACCAATGTTCAAACGTACTTCGTCGCGATCGCTGTTCGCTGCTGCAGCACTCGTCATTGCATCCATCAACGCTGATTCCGCGCTCGCCGCCGAAAAAGCCCCCGCCAAGCCTGCGCAGGTGCAGACGGCCAAGTCGCCGAAGCTCAAAGCCCCGCGGATCAAAACGGAAGGCTGCGAGTTTCAGTTCTATATGGGCTTCTACTTTTCGGACGCCAGTCTGGAGGAGCTCAGCATCAAGCTCGACATGTGCCGGCTGAAGCACGAATAGGTCCATCGTGTTCCGCGGACGTCATCGCGTCCAGGCGTTCGCGGAGCGCGGGCTCCGCCGCTCCCGCCCTCGCACACGACTCCTGGACCGCTTCCTCCGCGCGTGAGCATCAGAGCCGATGCCGTCCGGAGCGCTGGCGTCCCCGCCGGCAGGGCAGATAGG
>JAXDJK010000005.1:0-5716 GCA_034665665.1 Acidobacteriota bacterium | reverse complement strand
ATCGTGCCGCCGTGCAGCTCGACGAGCTGGCGGGCGATCGCCAGGCCGAGGCCGGCGCCGCCGGTGGTGCGGGAACGGGCGGCGTCGGCGCGGTAGAAGCGGTCGAAGATACGCTCCGCGTGCTCCGGAGCGATGCCGGGACCGTCGTCGGTCACGCGCATCTCGACATGTTCCGACGTGGTCATCGAGGCAATGGTCAGCGAGGTGCGACCGTAGGTGAGCGCGTTCACGACGAGGTTGCGCAGCACCTGCACGATCCGGCGCGGGTCGGCGCGGACCACCGTCGGCTGCACATCCGTGGTGATAGCCAGTCCGCGCTCGTCGATGCGGCGCTGCAGTCCGTCGAGAGCTCGGGCCACCAGCTCTTCCACCGAGACGTCTTCTTTCTCCAGCCGCAACTGCCCGGCCTCGGCGAGTGACAGCTGCTGCAGGTCATCCACCAGGCGAGCCAGCGTGGCGGCGTCCTCTTCGATTGACGAGAAAAACTTCGCGTCGGGCGCGATGATCCCGTCCTGCACCGCCTCGACCTGCACGCGGATGTTCGTCAGCGGCGTACGCAACTCGTGCGCGACGTCGCTGACCATGTTCCGCCGCGCCCGCTCGTTGCGCTCCAGCGCATCGGCCATGGCGTTGAAGGCGGTGGCCAGCTCGCCGATCTCGTCGCCGCCGCGGACGTCGACGCGCGTGTCCAGCCGTCCGCTGGCCAGCGCACGCGCGCCGCGGGTGAGCGCTTCCACGGGTGCGAAGACGCGGCGGAAGATGGTGAAGATCACCAGCACCGCCAGCAATGCCGCGAAGGCCAGGCCACCGATCAGCCAGCGGTCGATGGAGACGCGGAACTGTCCGGCGGCCGGCTGCCTGCCCGGGAGGAACCAGACCGTTCCGACGCCCGGGATGCGGCCGCGCATCCCCTGCACGCGCAGTTCTTCCAAACCGCCGCCGGCTTGACGCGTCAACCTCAGCGATCGATCGGGCAGGACCGTCACCTCATAGGCGGCGAGCTCGGGCGGCTGGCGCGCGATCACCTTTCCGTCGTCGCCGAGCACGACCATCCGCAGCCGGGTCTCGGCGTGCACCTGGCGCAGGGTCTCCTCGAAATTCGCGGGACCGGCGGCGCGCAACGTATCCATCGCTTTTCGGGTGGCGTTGATGTCCTGCGAAATGAGAAAGCGATCGAACTCGCGGACCACCGCGAAGCGGGAGAAGAAGCCGGCCGCGGCCACGACAGCGGCGATGATCAGGGCCGTGGCCAGCACGAGCTTCCAGCGCAGGGAGCGGATCATTTGGCGAACCGGTAGCCGACGCCGAAGACGGTGACGATGGCCTTCCCCGCCTCGCCGAGCTTCTTGCGCAGGTTCATGACATGGACGTCCACGGTGCGGTCCAGGCCGTCGTACTCCTCGCCGAGCGCGCGGGTGACCAGCTCCTGCCGCGTAAAGGTCCGGCCGGCCGCGCGCATCAATGCTTCGAGCAGACGGAACTCGGTGGGCGTGACCGCCACGAGCGCTCCTTCTACCGTCACTTCGCGGCGCAGCCGGTCCACCGCGATGCTTCCGGCCTCGATCGAATCCTCCTCGGCGGCACGCCGCAACACGGCCCGGATGCGCGCCATCAACTCCCGCGGACTGAAAGGCTTGGTGACGTAGTCATCCGCACCGAGGTCGAGGCCGGTCAGCTTGTCTTCCTCCGTGGAGCGGGCCGTGACCATGATCACGGCCGGGTTGCCCTCTTCGCGCAGGCGGCGACAGACTTCGAGACCGTCCATGCGCGGCAGCATCAGATCGAGCACCACCAGATGCGGCTCCTGCTCGCGCGCCACTTCCAGCGCCCGCACGCCGTCGTCGGCGGTGGCCACGTCGTAACCCTCTCGCTCGAGGTAGAGAGCAATGGTCTCGCGGGTGCGAGGCTCGTCTTCCACCAGGAGAATTCGGCGGCGCATGGAGGATCATCCTACCGAGGGGCGTGAAGAATGTGTGAAGAGGCAGAGGCAGTTGGCAGTTGGCGGTTGGCGGTTGTCAGTTAAAGCGGTGCGCCGGGTTTAACCGCCAACTGCCAACCGCCAACCGCCAACTGTTATGATCCGCTCATGGACATCGCTGTGCGCAATACGGGAGATGTAACGATCGTCGACTTCAACGGGCGGCTCGCCATCGGGGTCAGTGATGGAGTGCTGCCGCGTGTGGTCGAGCAGATCCTCGGTGAAGGCGGGAAGAAGATCCTGCTGAACCTCTCGGACATGGATTACATCGACAGCAATGGTCTGGGCGAGCTGGTGCAGGCGTTCCGGGAGAGCGGCCGGCGCGGGGCGTCGCTGCGGCTGCTCAAGCCGCAGGATCGGGTCACGAAAACCCTTCGGCTGACCAATCTCCTCCCGATGTTCAAGGTCTACGAGAACGAGGATCAGGCGCTGCAGGACTTCGGCACCGCCTGAGACCTCCGCGTCACTCGCCGCTGGCGACTTTCGTCCCGCTGGCACGGTCCGGGACGGCAACGCGTGCCGCGGCCACATCGGTCCCGCGAAGTTTCCGGTAGAGCGCCCAGTACACACTGACGGAGCGCTCCACGACCCACAGCGGAGCAAAGAGGCAGGCCCACAGCGGGAAGAACGCGCCCGCGCCGATGCGTCCGCGCAGGGCCAGCGCAACCGAGGCGAAGGCGATCGCGCCCGCATAGCTGGCGGCCAGGCGCAAACCGCCGAGCGTGGCCAGCAGAACCAGCAGCGGCACGAGCGCGAAGAAGAACGCCGACTTCATCGGCAGCGCAAAGTCGTCGCAGGCATAGCGCGGCCGTGAATCGAGCCAGTCGGAGAAGGCGGGCGGATCGCGCCGGACGAAGACGTCCGTCGCAGGATGGAGCTCGGCACCGTGCGCGACGAGGCGGCGCACCGGGTCGTCACTCGCTTCGAGCACGGCCAGCCCGCGGAGTGAGCGCAAGGCGCTGCGGCGGAAGCCAAATGTCGCGCCGTGATCGGGCTCCGGCTCGATGCCGCGGTGGACGAGCATCCGTCCGGCTTCGATGCTGCCCCACCACGGCAGTGGATCGAGATAGTCCTGCGGCTCGACGACTTCGTGGAGGTCGAGGAGCTGGCAGAGCTGTTCGATGGCCACGGGGTCGTAACGCACGTCCTCGGCCGCGACGATGACTTTCTCGCAGCCCGCGGCAGCCGCGGCCGCACGGAGGAGGTCGACCGTGCCGGAGGCGGTGCGCATGTCGCCGCGGATGGCCATGTGCCGGCCGACCCACCGCAGGACGCGCGCATTCAGCTCGAACTGGAGACGCGGCGAGGCATCGAGGATGACGACGTCGCAGTCGGTCACGGCGACGGTGGAGAGGTAGCGGGCAAGGTCGCGCAGCGCATCGGCGTCCGCGGCCGCGTGCTCCACGAGCACCACGTAGCTGCATCGCCGATCCTGGGGCTGTCGGGTTCGCATTTCAAGGTCCGAATAACAGCGAGCAACGTGCCATGCGGAGGCGGTTCCTCGGAGTTCCTCGGGAGCGCGATTCTGCCGAGGAACCCGAGGAACTCCGAGGAACTCCGAGGAACCGCCTCACTGGCATCCACCTTGCCCCATCCCCCCTGTTTCACCTCGGTCTCGAAAGGAATTACCGCATTGCATACCTGGCCAGGCAATCCCTACCCCCTCGGCGCTACATGGGACGGCGTAGGGACGAATTTCTCCGTATTTTCCGAAGTAGCGACGCGCGTGGAGCTCTGTCTCTTCGACGCCAACGGCGCGGAATCGCGCATCGACCTGCCGGAGTCGAGCGCGTTCATCTGGCACGGCTATCTGCCGAACGTCGGACCCGGGCAGCGGTACGGCTATCGCGTCCATGGGCCGTGGGAGCCGGAGCACGGCCACCGCTGCAATCCGAACAAGCTGCTGCTCGATCCGTACGGCAAGGCGGTCGAGGGGCAGGTGAAGTGGGACGAGGCGGTCTTCCCCTATCACTTCAACAATCCTGAGGGCTCGAAGAACGATGCCGACAGCGCGCCGTTCATGCCCAAGTCGGTGGTGATCAACCCGTACTTCGACTGGAAGGACGACCGCCGGCCGCTGATCCCGTTTCACCAGACCATCATCTATGAGGTGCACGTGAAGGGCTTCACGATGCGCCACCCCGGCATCCCGGAGAACCTGCGCGGAACCTACGCCGGCATGGGCCATCCGGCGGCCATCCGCTACTTGAAGCAGCTCGGCGTCACGGCGGTGGAGCTGCTGCCGGTGCATCAGTTCATCCACTCGAATCAACTGCTCGAGCGCGGGCTCCGCAATTACTGGGGGTACGACTCGATCTCCTTTCTCGCACCGCACAACGAGTACGCGGCCAGCGGGCAGGCCGGGCAGCAGGTGATGGAGTTCAAGCAGATGGTGCAGGCTCTCCACGCTGCCGGCATCGAGGTGATCCTGGACGTGGTCTACAACCACACGGCCGAGGGCAATCACCTCGGGCCGATGCTGTCGATGAAGGGCATCGACAACGCCGCGTACTACCGGGCCGTGGCAGGGGACGAGCGGTATTACATGGATTACACGGGCACGGGGAACAGCCTGAACATGCGGCACCCGCACGTGCTGCAGATGATGATGGACTCGCTGCGCTACTGGTACCTGGAGATGCACGTGGACGGCTTCCGCTTCGACCTGGCGGCCACGCTCGCGCGCGAGCTGCACGACGTGGATCGCCTGTCGGCCTTCTTCGACGTCATCCAGCAGGATCCCTACATCTCGCAGGTGAAGCTGATCGCCGAGCCGTGGGACGTCGGCGAGGGCGGCTATCAGGTAGGTAACTTCCCGTCTCTCTGGTCGGAGTGGAACGGCAAGTACCGCGACGTGGTGCGCGATTACTGGCGCGGGACGGATCAGACCCTCGACGATTTCGCGACGCGGCTGACCGGCAGCTCCGACCTGTACGCGGCGAACGGGCGTCGGCCGTACGCGAGCATCAACTTCGTGACGGCGCACGACGGTTTCACGCTGCGCGACCTGGTGTCGTACAACGAGAAGCACAACGAGGCGAACGGCGAGAACAATCAGGACGGCGCCGACGACAACCGTTCCTGGAACAGCGGCACCGAGGGACCGACGGACGATCCGGAGATCCTCGCGGTGCGGGCCCGGCAGCAGCGGAACTTCCTGGCCACGCTGCTCCTCTCGCAGGGCGTGCCGATGCTGGTCGGCGGAGACGAGTTCGGCCGCACCCAGCGCGGCAACAACAACGGGTACTGCCAGGACAACGAGATCTCCTGGTTCGACTGGGAGAACATGGATGACGGCCTGCGCGCCTTCGTGGCGCGGCTGATCGCGTTCCGCAAGGATCACCCGGTTTTCCAGCGCCGCCGCTGGTTCCACGGCCGGCAGGTGCGCGGCTCCGGCGTGAGCGACATCGGCTGGTTCAAGCCGGACGGTGAAGAGATGACCGACGGCGACTGGCAGAGCAGCTTCGCCCGGACGGTGGGCGTGTTTCTCAACGGCAAGGGCATTCCTACCTCCGACGAGCGCGGCGAGCCGGTGGTGGACGACAGTTTCTACATGCTCTTCAACGCGCACTACGAGGCGCTGCCGTTCAAGCTTCCCACCTGTCCGTGGGGCGACCGCTGGGCCAAGGTGATCGATACGAACGAGCCGGTGCCCGACCTGCGCGAGCATCGTGAGTGGCGCGCCGGCGAGGAGCTGACGATCCAGTCGCACTCGGTGGTGGTGCTTCGGCGGGCGGA
>JAXDJK010000004.1:0-6458 GCA_034665665.1 Acidobacteriota bacterium | reverse complement strand
CCACCGCTTTTGTATAGCCATCCTCGCAGCCGCTGCTGAGAACAGATTGGCGTGAATCACACCAGCAGCGCCTGTGGCTGTACGAAAGCGGTGGCGACACCGCACTCCAAACGCTCCGCGTAGTCCGGGGCGTTTTAGGTGACGGGCGACGGCATCTCTTCACCGCGACAGAGCGGCGTCTGAGGCCGCAGGCAGTCCAAGCCTGCCTGCCCGAGTGGCTCGGCCTTCTACTCGTCGACAAGCTGCGCGACTACCTTGGCGGCTTCCTCGGGCACGGTGCCGTCGCTTGCGTCGTAGTAGCCGCGGATGATGCCTTGTTTGTCGGCGATCGCGAATTTGGAGGAGTGGAGGAGGGCTTCGCCGCCGGGGGTGGGGTCGCCGGCGGTGAGCTTGAATCCTTGCACGGAGGTGCGGACGATGGTGGCGCGGTCGCCGGTGAGGAAGGTCCAGCGAGGGTCGTTGCGGACACGTTGAGCGTAGGAGGCCAGGACTGCGGGGGTGTCGTGGGTGGGGTCGACGGTGATGGAGACGAAGCGCACCGGGGCGTCCTTGTCGATCTTGCCGGTCAGGGCGCGCATGTTGTTGGTCATGATCGGGCAGCTGCCGGTGCAGGTGGTGAAGATGAAGTCGTAGACCGTGACATGGCCTTTCATCGACGACAGCTGCACGGAGCGGCCGGTCTCGTCGACCAGCTGGGCGTCGGGGACGGGGAAGAGCTTCGGGAGCTCGGGGGGGCGGGTGCAGGCGACAACCGCGAGCAGGAGGAAAGCGGCGAGCCTACGAGCGGGCATCGACGACCAGGAGCAGCATGACCGTGAGCAGGTAGAGATTCGAGGTCATGAAGAGGGTGCGGGCGTTCTTCGTGGAGCGCTCGAAGAAGAAGCGGATCGCCGTCGCCAGCAGGGCCACGCCGGCCAGGACAGCTCCAGCGAGGTAGAACCAGCCGGTCAGGCCGAGGAAGAACGGGGTGACGCTGAGGACCAGCAGCGCCAGCGTGTAGTAGATGGCCTGTCGGGCCACCGCACTCCCCTGCTCGTCCTGCACGGACAGCATGCGGAAGCCGCCGCGGGCGTAGTCCTCGCGGTACATCCAGCTGATGGCCATGAAGTGCGGGAGCTGCCAGAGGAAGAGGATGCCGAAGGCGATCCAGCCGCCCGTACCGAGAGCGCCGGTGGCGGCGGTCCACCCCATCAGCGGCGGAATCGCACCCGGAACGGCCCCGATGACGGTGCAGATGGTGGAGACGCGCTTCAGCGGCGTGTAGACGAAGATGTAGCTGGTGAGCGTGAACGCGCCGAGAGCGGCCGTCAGCCAGTTCACGGCCAGTCCGAGGTACAGCGTGCCGGCGATGGCGATGCCGGCGGAGAAGATCAGCGCGGCCCGCGGGGTGATGCGGCCGGCCGGCAGCGGACGGTTGGCGGTGCGGGCCATCCTGGCGTCGTGATCGCGCTCCACGTATTGATTGAGCGCGTTCGTACCGGCGGCCACCAGGGCCGTGCCGATGAGCGTATGCAGCAGGAGCAGCGGATCGACGTGATGGGCGCCGAAGAAGTATCCGGCGGACGTGGTGATCAGCACCAGAAAGACGATGCGCGACTTGGAGAGCTCCAGGTAATCGCGCGTGACGGCGCCAATCCCGGCACGCGGCAGGGCGGCCAGCACCTCACTCACGCCGTCACCTCGGAGGCTGCCAGAGAAGGACGATTGGCCGGTTCGACCGGCGCCTTCTTCCACGCCACGGCCCGCGTCGAGAGCGTCAGCCAGAGCGAGAGCGCCAGCGTGAACGCGCCGGTCATCACGTGCAGGCTGGTGATGTGCGGCTGCTTGCCGCTCCAGATCACGTAGCCGCCCAGCATGACCTGCGCGGCCACGATGAGCAGCATGACGTGGACGATGATGCGCAGCGGGTGATTGCGGTCGTAGCGGAGCAGGCGGATGGCCATGGCGATCACCGCCGCGGCCACGACGAAGCCACCCACTCGATGGACGAAGGCCGAGATCACCTCAATCGAGACGAACCGCGGCACGACCCGTCCAAACGAGAGCGGAAAGTCGGGGATGGCCAGCCCGGCGCCGAGGTGACGCATCACCGCGCCGGCCAGGATCTGCAGGTAGACCAGGGCGGTCAGGCCCCAGGCCATCTTCACCGGGGCATCGCCCTTCTGGAGCGTGCCCAGGCTGCGGGACCAGTTCGACGTGAAGAATGCGATCGAGACGTTGATGCAGAAGAAGAGCTCCGCCAGCGCCGCGTGGGAAATCGACACGGCCTTCGGCAGGAGCAGTAGCACCGTGATCCCGCCCAGGAGGCCCTGGCAGATCACCGCCGCCAGCGACAGCCAGCCGAGGCGGCGCACGAAGCGCCGCGGCTCGCGCCGCTGCAGCCAGATCGCCTGCAGGATCACCAGGATGCCCACGGTGGTGGCCACCATGCGGTGCCCGTGCTCGTAGAAGATGCCGGCCACCATCGGCGGCATGAGCATCCCGTACGAGAGCGGCCAATCCGGCACAGCCAAGCCGGAGCCGGTCGAGGTGACCATGGCGCCGGCGAAGATCAGGAACAGCGTCGCGGCGGCGACGAGCTTGGTGAAACGCCGCAGCCAGCGAGGGGTTTGCTCGGTATAGAGAGGGACTCGGAGATTCTGGGGTTCGTGCATTTCCATTGGTGGCGGTCGGCAGTCCAGACTGCGAACGGCCCACCCTTACGTCAAGTTCCCGACAGCGCCGCCGCGGCGCGCGGCTCGTCCTTCATCCACTTGTCGAAATCCGCCTTGCTGTGGACGTGGTACATCCCCTTCATGCGGAAATGGCCGAGGCCGCAGAGCTGCGCGCAGGCCACTTCCCACGTTTCGGCTCCGCTCGTGCGGATGGGGGTGAAGTGTACCGGAATCTCCATCCCCGGGATTGCATCCTGCTTCACCCGCATGTACGGAAGGAAGAAGCTGTGGATGACGTCCTTGGAGGTGATGCGGATGATCACCGGCCGGTTGACCTCGAAGTGGAGCTGGTTGAGGGTGATGACGTCGTCCTTGGCGCTGGGATCGGTGACGTCCAGGCCGAGCGGATTGGCGGGCGAGACCAGATTGATGTCGCGCTTGCCGAAGACATGGTCCGCCCCCGGATAGTGCGCATTCCACGCAAACTGCTCGGCCACCACCCGGATCTCGAGCGGGTTCTTGTTCGGCTCCGGCGGCTTGGTCCAGCGGTACCAGGCCGGAATGGAGAAGCCCACCAGCAGGACCACTTCCACCACCGCCACGCCGGCCTCACCCCAGGTGGAGAGATGCGAGTGCGTGCCGTGGTAGAGCGCCTTCGGCTGCTTCGAAGCGCGGAAACGCCAGAGCATGTAGGCGAACAGCAGGCCCCACACGATGAAGAGGATCAGCATCAGCCAGTGCACCGAGGCGTTCAACCGGTCGAGCTCCGGACCGTGCTGCGAATAGTCCGGCGGCATGTACTGCGCCAGGAATTCCTTCATGAGTGCCCTACCCCCTCATTCGAATGGACGACGTGGAACGATTCGCGGAAACGGCGCAATGCGCGGGCGCGCCGCCAGAACGTCCAGAACAGCGCGACGAAGCCGATCTGCACGAACCCGATCAGGCCGAGCAGGACCCAGATGCCGTTGTTCACGCCCTTGACCATCGGGTCGTCGGGCGAGCCGAAACAGACGGGGCAGCCGAGCGCCACGGGGGCGACGGCGAGCAGCAGCACGGCAACGATGACTGCGCGGTTCATGACAGGTCCCTGAGTTTCCGAAAGGTCTTTTTTCCGTAGACGATCATCACTACACCAGCAACGGCAAAGACGGCGGCCAGTGCCAGCGCGCCCGTGCTCTGCTGCTGTGTGTACTGGCGGATCCCCCACGCCGTCACGCCCACTGAGAGCGCGACCGAGACGGCGATGAAGATCACGTGAAAAATGCGGAGCGACATAGTTGGTGTCCGGGGGTTCAGTGCTCGGAGTGCGCGTCGTGCGCCGGCTTGTCGGTGGCCGCCGCGGGAGCCGGCGCGCTGGCGTTGACGTCGTAGCCGGGGTACGCGTGCTGGGCGTTGTAGCGGTGGTGCCACGGGCCCCACATCAGCACGCTGAAGAAGAAGATGGTCAGCACGAGCACGCCGTAAATCAGCTTTCGCTCGGTGATGAGATGCATGAAGAAGGCCGCAACGAGCGAGCCCTTCACCGTGGCGATCAAGAGCGCCAGGGCGATGCCTTCCGCCGTCGGCAGATGGAGCTGGCTCACGCCGACAGTGATCAGCGTCAGCACGGCCAGCGCGCCGAAGACGTAGAGGTAGCGCCGCACTTCCTTGCGGATCGACTCGGGGTCGTTGTGGTGATCGTGCCCGGCGTCGTGCTCTGTGTCCTGCGCCGGGTGATCGTGCACGCCATGGTCGTGGCCGGCGTGCTCGGGGATTGCGTGCTCGGTCATTCAGCGCCTCCTACAGCAGATAGAGGATGGGGAACAGGAAGATCCAGACCAGATCGACGAAGTGCCAGTACAGGCCGGTCACTTCGACGCGGTTGGTGAACTGCTGCGGCGCGGTGTGGTACAGCTTCGCCCCCGGTCCGAGGAGATAGGCGAAGACGATCATGCCGCCGATGACGTGCAGGCCGTGCAGGCCGGTCATCACGTAATACGTCGCGTAGAAATTGTGCTTCGAGGGGAAGAGGCCGTGGTGGAACTTGGTGGTGTACTCGATGGCCTTGATGATCAGGAAGCCGAAGCCGCAGGCCAGCGTCAGCCCGAGGTAGATCCTCCCCTTCCGCAGGTCGCCGAGCCGCAGGCTGGCCCAGGCCATGATCACCGTGACCGAGCTGGAGATCAGCACGAACGTGTTGAGCGTGGCCAGCGGGACGTTGAGGATGTCCCAGCCGTGCGGCCAGTTCGGGGAACTGGTGCGCAGCAGGATCAGCGTGGAGAAGAGCGCGCCGAAGAGCATGACCTCCGAGGCGAGGAACAGCCAGATCCCGAGCTTGCCGTTGTACAGACCGGTGTCCGGCCGTGGATGGACGGTATAGGGGATCTCGATGTCGTGGGCGGCGGCGTGTCCGTGACCGTCACTCATCTCAGGACTCCTTCTGCGCTACGGCGGTGGCGGGGAGCATGCCGCCGCCCGGCGGGATGGCCGGGGTGACGGTATCGGGCTCGTTCTGTGGCAGGTAGTCGCGGTCGGTGTAGCCCGGCAGGCTGTACTCGTACGGTCCGCGGTAGACCACCGGGGCCACGGCGAAGTTGCCGTGCGCGAGCGGGGGCGAAGTCGTCGCGGCCCATTCGAGCGTGGTGGCATTCCAGACGTTCGAGCCGACGCGGCGGCCTTTGAAGATGCTGTAGAAGAAGTTGACGATGAACGGCAGCTGCGCGGCCATGAGCAGGAAGGCGCAGGTGGTGATGAAGACGTGCAGATGCACGACCGGCTTGGCGTGCTGGTACTGCGCGCCGCCGTCGTAGAGCCGGCGCGAGACGCCGGCCAGACCCTGGATGAACATCGGCATGAACACGCCGTTGATGAAGAGCAGCGAGAACCAGAAGTGGATCTTGCCGAGCTTCTCGTTCAGCTGGCGGCCGGTGACTTTCGGGAACCAGTAGTAGATGCCGGCGAACATGGCGAAGATCGTCCCCGGCGCGACCACGTAGTGGAAGTGGCCGATGACGTAGTAGGTGTCGTGGAGGTGGATGTCAGCCGCGGCCAGTCCGAGCGGCAGGCCGGTCAGGCCGCCGATGCCGAACATCGGCAGGAAGGCCAGGGCGAACATCATCGGGACGGTGAAGCGGATACTGGCGCCCCATAGCGAGATGATCAGCGCGGTGAGGATGATCACCGAGGGGATGGAGATGATCATCGTGGTGGTCTGGAAGAAGGCGCTGATGGTCGTGCCCATGCCGGTCATGAACATGTGATGCGCCCAGACCACGAACGACATGAAGCCGAGGAACACGCCCGCGCCGACCAGTGACCGGTAGCCCCACAGCGGCTTGCGGGTGTTGTTGGCGATGACTTCCGCGATGATGCCCATCCCGGGAAGAATGAGCACGTAGACCTCGGGATGCGCGAGGAACCAGAAGAGGTGCTGCCAGAGCAGCGGGTTGCCGCCGCCGGCGTTCACGTACCGCTCGCCGCTGATGATCAGGCCACTGGGCATGAAGAAGCTGGTGCCGGCCACGCGATCCATGAGCTGGAGGATGGCGGCCGCTTCGAGCGGCGGGAAGGCCAGCAGGAGCAGGAACGAGGTGATCAGCTGTGCCCAGACGAAGAAGGGCAGGCGCATGAAGGTGAGGCCCTTCGCGCGCAGCTGGAAGATGGTGACGATGAAGTTGACCGAGCCGAGGAGCGACGACGTGATCAGCAGGATCATGCCGAGGATCCAGACCGTCTGCCCCTGCCCGGCGATGACCGAGAGCGGCGGATACGAGGTCCATCCGGAGTTGGGAGCGCCGCCCGGGACGAAGAAGCTGCCGAGCA
>JAXDJK010000003.1:0-5745 GCA_034665665.1 Acidobacteriota bacterium | reverse complement strand
CTGACGTCTTCCCTCCCAAATCGACCAAGGGGCAAGACGTCGCCAGCCACACCCGCGCGTGTTATGCGGGCCACTCCTTGCCAGCCTCCGCCTGATCGACAGCCGCGTGGGACGGTGCGCCTGCCCTCGTGGGTGGGTGCACCGCTGACCGGCACCGGCATATCCCGAGAGTGAGGTCCGACTGTGAGCAGCCCTGCATTCAAGAGCTCCTACGAGGTGGAGGTCATCGACGACGATCACGTGCTCATCCTCGGCGAGCGCGGCAACTGCCTGCTGACCGGGTCCGCGTATGTGGCCGTGGCCGAGGGGCTGGCCGCGTCGCGCGGAGTCGACGAGATCATCGCCGGTGCGGCGCCCGCCGTTTCCGCCGCGGAGATCTTCTACGTGCTGGCGCGGCTGGAAGAGCTCGAGCTCGTTCGCGACGGTCATGACGCGCTGCCCCTCGCGGAACGCGGCTTCTGGGATTCGCTGGCCGTCGATCCTTCCGTTGCGCAGCGCCGTTTGCAGGAGGCGCGCGTGGCGCTGGTGGGACTGGGCGGCGTCCACACCGGATATCTTGCCGCCGCCCTCGATGCCCTCGGCGTCACACGCGTCGGCGAGGAAACTCTGGCCGTCGTCCTGACCGACGACTATCTCCGTCCCGAACTGGCGGAGTACAACGCGAAATACCTCACGGCCGGCACGCCGTGGCTCCTCGCGCGGACCGTCGGCTCGATTCTGTGGCTCGGTCCCTTTTTTCAGCCCGGCACGACGGCGTGCTGGGAATGCCTCGCGGACCGGATGCGCGGCCTCCGCCCGGCCGAGACGTACGTCCAGAAGCGGAAGAACTATTCGCACCCGCGGCAGGCTTCGAACTACGCGCTGCCGGCAACGGAGCTGGCCGCGGCGGGCCTCCTGGCCACGGAGATCGCCAAGGCGATCGCCGGCGCGGAAAGAGTGCTCGGGTCGATGATCGTCACCATCGACCTCAGCTCGCTCATCGCGGAGAAGCACACGGTGGTGAAGCGTCCCCAGTGTCCCGCCTGTGGCGATCTCGAAGCGTTGCGCGCCCGCGAGCCGGAGCCGCTGCTGCTGGCCAGCCGCATCAAGGGACGCGACTCGGACGGCGGGCACCGTTCCGTCTCACCCGACGACACGCTGGCCCGCTACGGCCATCACGTCAGCCGCCTGACGGGCGTGGTGCGCCAACTGACCGTGTCCGAGAGCCTCGACTCCTCGGTCGCCCCGGTCTGCGTGTCAGGCGCGAACGCGGCCACGGTCGAGGAGACGCTCGGCTCGCTGCGCGGCTACTTCCGCGACAGCAACGGCGGCAAGGGCAGGACCACGGCGCAGGCGAAAGCGGGCGCTCTCTGCGAGGCCATCGAGCGCCATTCCGGCGTCTTTCAGGGCTACGAACATCGCATCCAGACCAGCTACGCGTCGCTCGGTGAGCTGGCCATCCATCCGAACGCCTGCATGCACTTCAGCGACGGCCAATACGCCGCACGCGGCGAGAAGCGGCGCGACCGCTACTCCCGCGCGCCGGAGCCGTTCGACGAGCAGGCCGTGATCGAGTGGACGCCGCTCTGGTCTCTGACGGCGGGACGTTTCCGCTACCTGCCCACGGCGTACTGCTACTACGACTATCCGCGGGGGCGGAAGGAGCGCTTCTGCTGGCCCGACTCGAACGGCTGCGCGGCCGGCAACTCGATCGAAGAGGCCATCCTGCAGGGCTTCTTCGAGCTGGTCGAGCGCGACAGCGTCGCCCTCTGGTGGTACAACCAGGTGAAGCGGCCTGCCGTCGATCTCCCGTCGTTCGGCGATCCCTACTTCACCGCGCTCACCAGCTACTACGCCTCGTTCTCGCGGGATCTCTGGGTGCTCGACGTCACCGGCGACCTGGCCATTCCGGCCTTCGTGGCCGTCAGCGCGCGGAAGGACCGTCCCGAGGAAGACCTTCTGCTCGGCTTCGGCTGCCACCTCGATCCGAAGATCGGCATCCAGCGCGCGCTGACGGAGGTCAATCAGTTCCTGCCGGCTGTGATCGAGCGGCACGATGACGTGACCGCACCGTTCCGAGTGTCGGACGGCGAGATCCTGGAGTGGCTGCAGGAATCGACGCTCGCCAACCGTCCGTACCTGGTGCCCGCTGCCGGACCGTCGATCGATGCTTCGTACTATCCGGACCGGCAGCACGAAGACTTGAAAGAAGAGCTGGACCGCTGCGTCCGCGGCGCCGCCGCCCGCGGTCTGGAGACGCTGGTGCTCGACCAGACCCGTCCCGACATTGGCCTGCCGGTGGTGCGCGTGGTCGTGCCGGGGCTGCGCCACTTCTGGTCGCGCTTCGCTCCCGGCCGTCTTTACGACGTGCCGGTAGAGCTGGGGTGGCTGCCGGCGCCACTCGCCGAAGAGGAGCTCAATCGCGTGGCGGTGGTGTGGTGATGGTCCCGCGCACCCTGCTCCGGATGACGGGCGGCGCAACGCTCGCGGACGGCGGCGATCGCCTGCGCATCCAGTCCGGGCGTCACGACGGAAGTGAGCTGGGCGTGCTGCCTGCCGGCGTCCGCACCGCGCTGCTGGCGCTCAATGGGGGCGGGGCAACGGAGAACGAGCTGCTCGCCGCCGTGAGCCGGACGGACGGCGCCTCCGCGTCGTCGCTGCTCTACTACGCGTTGCACGATCTGGCCGGCCGCGGTCTGCTGGCGCACTGCGCCACCGGTGCAGGACCTCTGGCCTCGGTCAACGGCCGTTCGCCGCTAGCCGACGGACAGCGGCGCGCCACTGCCGATGCAACCTACGCGTTCTCCCGCACGGCGCTCATCCGCCGGTCGGGATCGATCATGCTCGCCGAAAGCGCCCGCTCGTCCGCCCAGGTCGTGATTCACGATCCGCGTGTGCTCTCGCTGATCGCGCTCCCCGGCACGCCGCGCCCTCTCGCGGAGATCGACACTGCTGCCTGCGGGCTGACGAGCGGCGAAGTGACCGAGGTGGTGTCGCTGCTCCTGACCTGCGGAATGGTGGAAGAGAACGGCGCGGAAGAAGACGGGCCGGTCTCGTACTGGGAGCTGCCGGACATGCTCCTCCATGCGCGGAGCCGGGTCGGCCGCCACCTCGGCGGCTACGGAGGCACGTATGCCCTGCGCGACCGTTTCCCCGCGCCTCCCGCCACGAAGCCCCCCATGTCCGGCGAGCCGTTCGAGCTGTTCACGCCCGACGTCGAATGGCTGGCGCGTGAGGATATGCCCTTCACGGGCGTCCTCGAAGGCCGGCGCTCGACGCGCCACTTCGGGGATCCCCCCATCGATCGCCGCCAACTGGGCGAGCTCCTGTATCGGGCAGCACGGCAGCGCGGCGCCTTCAGCGGCGATTCGGGCCAGGAGCTCGGCAGCCGCCCCTATCCCGCCGGGGGCGGCATCTACGAGCTCGAGATCTATCTCGCGGTCGACGCCTGCCAGGACCTGCCGCGCGGCTTCTATCACTACCATCCGGCCGAGCACCGGCTGTACCGGCTGACCGCCGACGAGGCGGTGGTGCGCACCTTCGTGCAGAGCGCGAGAGGCTCGTCGGGCAGCACCAATCCGCAGGTGGTCCTGACGATCGCCGCCCGTTTCGACCGCTTCTTCTGGAAGTACGAATCGATCCGGTACGCCGCCATCCTGAAGAACGTCGGGGTGCTCTACCAGACGCTCTACCTCGTGGCCGAGGCGATGGGCCTGGGCGCCTGCGCCCTCGGCGGCGGCGAGTCCGATTACCTCTCCGAAGTGACGGGCCTCGACTACTACACCGAGAGCGCCGTGGGCGAGTTCATGGTCGGGAGCCGCGCGTCATGAGGTCGTCCACGGCCACCGCGAGATCCGCCAGGTACTCATCGCCGCGCAGGTGCTTGGTCATGGCCACCAGCACGTAGCGGCGATTCGGTCCGGTGATCACGGCGGAGTCGTGCAGGTAGTCCTCGTACGAGCCCCACTTGCGGAGGATGGTCACGTCGCGGCCTTGCAGACCGTGCACGAACTTCAGATCGTCGTGGGGGATGTCGGGGGAGGCGAAGATCTCCAGCATGGTCTTCGACGCGGCCGGTGAGACGAGCTTGCCCTGTTCGAGGAGCAGGTAGTAGCGCAGCAACTGGCGCACCGTGGCGGCGTGCGAATGATCGGCCACCGGATCGCCGAAACGCTCGCTGTTCGGCCCGTAGTGCTTGCCCACCCAGATCCCGCCGCCATGCGCCGCGTCGTAGAAGCCGTAGGAATCGAGCACCTTCTGGATCTCGTGCAGCCCCATCGCTCGCGAGTATTTGGCAGCCATCTCGTTGCTGGACGCTTTGATCATCAGCCCCAGCTCGTGCCGCGTCTCCGGATCGAGCTGCGTAGCCGCCTCGGGATGCAGCTGAAAGTACGCCAGCAGGATGCCGACCTTGGCCACGCTCGCGGCATACTCGATCCGGTCCGGATGGATCATGGCCACCCGCGGCCGCTGCAGGTCGAGGATGCCAACCTCCACCTGCTCGGTGGTCATCCCGTACGTTTCCCGGAGCGTCGTATCAATGGCCTGCAGATCCGCCTGCAGCGACGCATCGAGAGGCGTGTCGTAATCGAGCACATACGTCTCCAACGCCGGCGTCGCCGGCGGCGCGGCGGTGGTGCAGGCGAAGAGTGCGGGAAGGAGCAGCAGGACGAATCGCGACTTCACGGGGAGCACGATACGCGACTATCGTGCAGTGATGCGACGGATGGCGATGCTGGCCGTGCTTCTGGTGGCGTGGGCGGCGCAGGGAGACACGTGGTACCCGCCGAAGCGTTTCGCGTCCCATTCGGCGAACGGGCGGTGGCGTCTGGTGATCACGCCCGCCGGGCGGCAGGATGATCGCCCGCGCGGATCGCTTTATCGGAAGGGCCGGTTGGGCTCGTGGCGCCAGGTGGCGCAGTGGCCGCTCGTCAACAGTATGTCGCCCCTCTCGTCGATGGTCGCGAACGACGGTACGGCTGTCACGTTCAACCGCGCCGGCGGGATGGAGGGCGATGGCGTGGTGGAGATCTACCGGCCCGACGGGACGCTCGTCCGCACGCTGGGCCTTCTGGATTTGATGGAGAAGGAAGACCTCGCTGAACTGCCGCACAGCACGAGCTCCATCTGGTGGTCCGGAAAGCACCACCTCGACGAGGATCGCCGCCAGCTCGTGCTCCAGGTCGACGCCGGCAACCGTATTGTGGAGCTGCCGGTCAACCTGGACACCGGCGAGATGCTGGTTCCGAAGCGAGCCCTGTTCGGTCGGCCGCAAGTGACGTGGACGGGCAGAGTCGTGGGCACGGATGACGATATCGCCACCCTCGCCACCAAGTCCTGCGCCCCCGACTATCCCCGCATCGCACGTATGGTGCGCGTGACCGGCGACGTGATTCTCGAATTTGCCATCGATGCCGACGGCCGTGCCGGTGAGATTGCGGTGCTCAAGCCAGGGCTCTTCGGGCTGACCGAGGCCGCGTGCGACGCGCTCAGCAGGTGGAGCTTTCAGCCGCTCCGCCGCGATGGCCAGGCCGTGCCGGCCCTCGCGCAGGTGAAGTTCTCGTTTTCGACGACGCAGCCGTGACGGGTACGCTCGCGCGACGACTGGTACTTGGCAGGCAGGTTTGGACTGCCGGCGACCTCAGGCGCCGCTTTGTCGTGGCATAGAAATGCAGTTGATTGAGAAGCCCCGGCGCAACCGCGAGACGCCGTGCGGCCGTGCTGTTGCACCGTCATCTTTGCGCCGCGACAAAGCGGCGCCTGAGG
>JAXDJK010000002.1:0-3601 GCA_034665665.1 Acidobacteriota bacterium | reverse complement strand
CCCGACGTCGCGGTGAAAAAGTCGAGCGTCTTGCGAAGCTCGCCTGCGAAGTCTTCCGATACAGAGTTCAGGATGGGGATGACCTGCTGAATCGCGTACTCGCCTACCGGCTTCCCGCGCTTGAGCTCCTCGGCCTGCTCGAAGGAGAGGCTCAGCTCGCGCTGGATGGCGTCGGTGTACTGGTTGCCGCCGAAGGTGATGTCGCGCCAGAACATCGACGTGCCGCCCGAGAGGACGTTCACGTTCGTGACCGACGCGCCGACGTTCACCAGCGCCAGCACCTTGCCCTCTTCGAGCTCGTAGTTCACCTCGTAGGCGTTCTGGAGGGCGAAGGCGTCGACGTCGACGAGGACCGGCAGCTTGCCGGTCTGGCTGATCACCGACGTGTAGTCGTTGATCTTTTCCTTCTTCACCGCGACGAGGATGACGTCGATGTTGTCACCCGCTCCCGGACTGGTCAGGGGGACGTAGTCGAGGTTGACGTCGTTGATGTCGAAGGGGATGTACTGTTCGGCTTCCCACTGGATGGACTCGGAGAGCTCCTCCGGGGACATCGCGGGGAGCGTGATCTTCTTGATGATCACGCTGTGTCCCGAGAGGGATGTCGCGTAATTGGAATTCTTTACGCCCTGATCGGCGTTCAGGCGCTGGATCGTCTCCACCACCATGGAGGAGTCCATGATGGAGCCGTCGACGATTGCTTCCGGAGAGAGGCGTTCCGCACCCAGCTTTACCAGCGAGTACGCGCCGCCTTTCTTCTCCTTCAGCTCTACCAGTTTGATCGCTGAGGAGCCGATATCAAGACCGACTACATTTTTGCTCTTTGAGAAGAACACCGCTCACCCCATCCATCTCACTCACTTCTCATTGGCTCCAAGGATGTGAAAGGTGAGGCGAAATTACAACGTTTAATTTTGTGTGTCAACTACACCGCTTTCGGATAAGTAGAACGATTGCGCGCGTTTGCACCCCGCTGAGCGCGGTTGCACCTTGCGCAAATGGCACGCACTGATTACAATTCACGCCTTTCGCGTATTTGAGGGAGTCCTAGATGGCCAAGATGTGCGAAGTTTGCGGGAAAGCACCCGTGTTCGGTAACCGAGTCAGCCACGCCCATAACGTTTCGAGCCGCCGCTGGCTGCCGAATCTGCAGCGTGTGCGCGTGATGGTCGGCTCGGCCGTGAAGCGGATGCAGGTCTGCACCCGTTGCATCCGCTCGGGCGCGATTCAGAAAGCCGCCCGTTAACCGGATTTTGTTCCGGCAAGCAGTCTCGTCCCGGTTCGCCGGGCGCTCCGTGGTCACGTGGTGAGGGGGTTTTCCAAAACCACGCAACCTCGTGACCTCGCGGCATTTACGGCCCGCTGCCTCTCTCTCGCCGGCCACCCGTTTTTCGTCATCCCGCTCACCGTCGCCTTCGCAACCCGAAGCTGGCGATCCGCGGCTGTCATCGCCGCCACGACCACCCTTCCACTCACGCTGATCATCGCCCGCAAAGTCCGCCGCGGGACCTGGAGCGACGCCGACGTTTCGCGCCGCGACCAGCGCTCGGGGCTCTACTTCGTGATGATCCCGCTGCTGGCCCTGACCGGCCTGGTCCTGCACCTCACCGGCGCCAGCCCCGACCTCATGCGCGGCATCATCGCCGGGGCCATCCTGCTCGCCGCCGGCCTCCTCGCCAACCGTTTTTTGAAGGTGTCGATGCACATGATGTTCGACGCCTACTGCGCCCTGATTATTTTTTCGATCCTCCCCCCCACCGCCCCCTTCCTGGCCATTTTCGTCGCCGCCGTAGCCTGGTCCCGCCACAAACTCGACCGCCACACCCTCCCCGAGATCCTCACCGGCATCGCCATCGGCGCAGCCGTGGGGTGGTGGGCGGCCTTCGGGTAGATGTCCTCGCCGCGGACTTGACATTCCGCGCATCTGGCCACAAATTGATAGCCAGATGACCGCAATGCCTCCCGCTGCGACCAAGGATGTCGACCGTTTCCGCGATCTTCGCCGCCTGCCGGCCACTCCTCGCGCCTACGTCGTCCTGCTTGGTATGAACGAGTTCGATCTCCCGAGTCTGCTGAAGGCGATCGACCGCGGGTTCACCTGGAAAACGTTCGAGCGCTTGGTGAAGAACCTCGGACTTTCCGAGGAAGCAGTAGGTGACGTGATCGGCATCCCCCGGCGTACCCTCGCGCGGAGGAAGATCGAAGCACGCCTGAAACCGGATGAATCCGACCGCCTGCTCCGCCTGGCGCGCGTTTTCGGCAGCGCCCTCGATCTTTTCGATGGAGACCGCGACGCCGCCACGGCCTGGCTGACCGACGTCAACACCGCCCTCGGCGGCGTCGCACCGCTCCACTTCGCCCGGACTGAGATCGGCGCCGGCGAGGTGGAAAACCTCGTCGGACAGATTCAGTACGGAATCATGTCGTAGTGATCACCAGTTGGAGGATCGTCGACGACCGCTACGCCGACGACGTCTTCAGCGGCGAGGGCGCACGTCTCCACAAAGGACGCTGGCACTCCGCCGGTACCCGCCTCGTCTACACCTGCTCCAGCGTCTCGCTGGCCAGCCTCGAGCTGCTCGTACGCGTCCCTCGCGCCCAACGGTTGCCGAACATGGTCATCGCCTCCTGCACTTTCCCTGAGACCGTCATCGAAGAGCTGGATCACGGCCTCCTGCCGGCCAACTGGAGCGACCACCCGCCTCCTCCCGAGTTGCAGAAGATCGGCACGCAATGGGTGGCCGAGCGGCGATCAGCGGTGTTGGCGGTCCCGAGTGCCGTCACCCTCGAGGAGTTCAACTACCTCATCAACCCGGAGCACGAAGACTTCGGCTCGGTCGAGACAAGTCTGGCGCGGCCGTTCCGACTCGACCTGCGTCTGCTCTGCTGAACAACACTCACGCAGTGGCGTGCCGGGCGTTGTACTTGCGATCGACGCGCAGCACCCCGTCCAGCGTGCCGAGGGAGCGGATGATCTTTTCCAGGTGCTTGAGATCGGCGATTTCGAGCACCAGTTCCGTCGTGGCCTTGCCGTCGCCGGTGCGCGTCTCCATGGCCCGGATGTTCGTCTTCAGGTTCGAGATCGTCGAGATCACGCGGGCCAGGATGCCCTGGCGGTCCTCCATGATCACCTCGAGATCCACCTGGAACTGCGACTGCCGCTGGTCCGCCCACTCCACGGCGATCTGGCGGTCATCGTTGAACATCAGGTTCTTCACGTTCGGGCAGTTCGCGCTGTGCACCCCGACGCCCTTGCCGCGTGTCACGTAGCCGACGATCGGCTCGCCCGGCAGCGGGGCGCAACACTTGGCCAGATACGTCAGCAGGTCGTCGTAGCCCTTGACCTTGATCGTGGCCGCGGCCGAGGAGAAGGGAAAGATCTTCCGGACCGCCTGCTGGATGACACCCGGCGGCTCGCCGCCCCCGTTCTCCTTCTGATCGTCCGCGGCGAAACGCTCCACGATCGAGCGCGCCGAGATTTTGCCGTAGCCGACGTCCGCGTACAGCTCCTCGATGCGCGGCAGGCCATGCTCGGTGAGGATTCCGTCGAGTGCGTTCTCCGCCACCAGCTTCCGCCACTGCACCTTGAAGCGCTTCGCTT
>JAXDJK010000001.1:0-5366 GCA_034665665.1 Acidobacteriota bacterium | reverse complement strand
GCTTGACGCGGCCGACGCGGACGCGGGCCGCGTCGCTGAAGGTCCATTCGGCGAAGGCGTAGTCGAGCTCCGCCTGTCGGCTGGAGCCGCCCGACTCCAGCCGCAGCTGCGCGACCACAGAGAGCTTCTCCACCGGTTTGGCGGAGACGTTGAGGGCGAATTCGGCGTTGTCGTATTCGCCATCCTCGGTGGCTACGTCGTATTTGTGCCCATCGGTCCTGCCGTAGGCCCATCCGCCGAAGCCGTGAATGTCGATCTTGCTGTCCGCGCTCTGTGCCAGCGCCGCGGTGGTGACGAGCGCTGAAAGCGCGGTGATACAGAGAATGCGTGTCGTTGCGTACATGTCGTTTGTTGATTCCTCCGGGCAGCCATAAGGGCAACGGAGGCGCCATGAGGGTGGGTGGATGGAAGTTGTTGCAGGGTGGGCGGTTACGCGGAACCGGCGTGATTCGCGAAGCGCGGCGTTTCACGAGTTTTCGGGGACTTTCGCGAGTTTGCCGTCCGGAGCGCGGACGTCCCGTCCGCAGGGCCCACAGCCGTCTCGGCTGTGCGTATTCCGCGTACCCGGTACGCGCACAGGCGGGACGCCTGTGGGCCCTGCGGACGGGACGTCCGCGCTCCGGACGGCAGCGGCGCTCGCGCCCTTACTGCGGCTTGTCGATGCCGAAGGCTTTCATCCGCGACTCCAGCGTGGAGGCTTTCACGCTGAGCAATTCGGCGGCGCCGCCGCGGCCGGAGATTTTCCAGTTGGCGCGGCGGAGGGCGTTGAGGAGGTTCTGGCGTTCGAGCTCGCGCCATTGGGGCTCGGAGATGACGTCGCCGCGGGAGAGGTCGGAGCGGACCAGGGTGTCGTCGTCATCCGTGTTCGCGCCGAGGCCCATCGCTTCGATGAAGGGATCGATGGGCAGCGGGCCGGTCTTGTGGCGGGCCACGGCGTCGAAGGTCATGGCCCGCAGCTCGCGGATGTTGCCCGGGAAGTCGTGGTGGGCGAGGGCGCGGTAGAGACGGTCGGGAACGACGGGCGGCTGCTTGCCGAGGTCCGTGGCCGCTTCGCGCACGAGGTGATGGATCAGCAGCGGCAGATCGCCGAGGCGGTCGCGGAGCGGCGGGATGCGCACGTGGTAGGCACGCAGGCGGAAGTAGAGATCGCGGCGCAGCGTGGCCGGATCCTGATGCGTGGCGGCCACGACGCGCGCTTCGAGACGCTTGGGCGTGTCGTCGCCGAGGGTGTGGTACTCGCGCTCCTGGAGCACGCGCAGCAGCTTCACCTGCGACGCGGCGGAGAGATCGCCGATCTCGTCGAGGAACAGCGTCCCGCGCCCGGCCTGCTCGATCATTCCGCGGCGCGTGCCGACGGCGCCGGTGAATGCGCCGGGACGGTGACCGAAGAGCGTGTCGGAGAACATCGTGTCATCGAGGCCGGCCACGTTCACGGCCACGAACGGTCCGCGCCGTCCGCTCAGGTCGTGAATGGCCCGCGCCACCAGCTCCTTGCCGCTCCCGGTCTCGCCGGTGATCAGCGCCGGATGCGAGCCTTTGGCGATGACTTCCAGGTACGCGAACAGCCGCAGCATGGAGGGGTCGATGGTGATGAGCGCGGCGAAGGCCTCGGGGCGGGTGAGCTCTTCTTCCAGCAGCTTGGAGCGCAGCCGCGCGTTCTCGTCGCGCAGCTCGCGATGCTCGAGCGCGCGGCGCACGGTGGCCATCAGCTCGTCCGCGCCGGCGGGCTTGATCAGGTAGTCGTACGCGCCGACCTTCATGCACTCCACGGCCACGCGCACGTCCTGCTCCGCGGTGACGACGATGACCGGGATCTCGGGATGCGTGGCGGCCACGCGCTCCAGCAGTTCGCGGCCGCCGATGTGGGGCATGATCAGGTCGAGAAGCATCAGCGCCACCGGCTCGTTCTCAAGCAGCGGCTCGACGTTGCGGCTGTCGGCGCACATGAGCACTTCGTCGAAGCCGTTCACGCGCAGGGTGCGGCGCACGCCATTGAGCACGGCTTCGTCGTCGTCGACGATGAGGATGGTGGTCATCGCTCTCCCACGGGCAGCGAGAGCGTGGCCACGGTGCCGCGGCCGGGGGCGGAATCGAAGGTCAGCTCGCCGCCGTGCTCCTGCACGATGCGCTCGGAGACGGCTAACCCGAGGCCGGAGCCGCCTTCGGCGCGCTTGGTGGTGAAGAACGGATCTTTGATCATGGCCAGATCCTCCTTGCGGATGCCGCGGCCTCCGTCGGCCACCCGCACGAAGACGTGCGTCGGCGTGCAGCCGGTCTCGATGGAGATCATGGCCTCGGTGGTCTCCAGGGCCTGGCAGGCATTAAGGACGAGGTTGATGATGACCTGCTCGAGGCGCTGCGGGTTGCCGATCACTGGCGGCAGGTCGTGGACGAGCGCGACGGAGAAGGCAGTGGTGGCTTTGCGGATGTGATTGCCGAGGAGGCGCAGCGACGATTTCACGGCATCGTTGAGGAGCAGCGGCTGGTGCGCGCCGGAGTCGTGGCCGCGTGCGAAGCCGTGCAGTTCGGTGACGATGCCGCGCACGCGCTCGGCGGCATGTTCGATGTCGTCGATCATTGACGCGGCCTCGGTACGCATCTCGTCCCACGGCAGGCCGGCCACACGCAGCGGGCCGTGCCCGGCGGCATGGCCGGCGGCGTGCTCGTCGACGATGGGCGCGATGGCTTTCCAGGCGTCGCGCAGGAGCGGGGTGTTGAGGAGGATGGCGTGGTTTGGATTATTGATCTCGTGTGCGACGCCGGCCACCAGGATGCCGAGGGAGATCATCTTGTCGGCGCGGGTCATGGCCTCGCGCTCCTGCGCGAGAGTCCTCTCGGTCTGCTTGCGGCCGGTGACGTCCAGGGCGATGGCGATGATGTGCGGCTCGTCTGGCCAAGTCGGTGTTTTGGCGAGACGCTGGAGGAGATCGATGCGGCGGCCGTCGGCTGTGCGCAAGGGCAGCTCGACGTCGACGACCTCCTCCTCGCCCAGGATCACCGCCGCCGCGCCGCGGGCATAGGCGCGCGCGGCCTCGAAGGTGTAATGAGCACGCAGCCAGTCGAGCACGCCTTGGGGATCCGCAGCTCCGGTGAGCGTCAGGGCGGCCCGATTGGCGCGTACGAACCGCGATTCGCGGGCCAGCTCGTGGAAGATGGCCGGATCGCGGTCGACACTCTCGATCAATTTCCCGGGTGAATCGAGCCCACGCCGCCGGATCTCCTGCAGGACCCCGCTGAAGTCCGTCTCCCACACCGCGACGGGCAGCGAGCCATACAGCATCCGGAAGCTCTCTTCACTGCGGCGCAGGAGCTCCTGCGATTCGCGCTCCTCAGTGATGTCGCGGCCGACGGCCTGGACTTCGACCAGCGTGCCGGCGTCATCGAAGAAGCCGCGATCGGTCCACTCGTGCCAGCGGATGGCGCCGCGCGGATCGATGATGCGGTGTACATCGGTGAGCACCGGCTGCTGGGGCGTGAGCGAAGCGAACTTGGCGTGGATCAGGTCGCGCTCTTCCTCGACAATGCAGGGGAAGAACGACGTGCCGAGCAGCTCCGCCGCGGGGGTCTCGTTGTACCGGCAGTAAGCGTCGTTGACGAAGAGACGGGTGCCGTCGGGCAGGCAGCGCACGATCAACTCGGTCTGGTCCTCGACCACCTGACGGTAGCGGTGCTCGCTCTCGCGGAGGGCGCTCTCCATGGCCAGCCGCTCGCCGATGTCTTCGACGAAGGCGATGCCGCAGATCGGCTCCTGGTCTTTGGAATGGACGAGCGAGACCGTGACGCGGGTGGTGACCACGCTGCCATCGCATGCGAGGTAGCGGCGCGTGTGCTGGGCGTGCTCGATCTCGCCGTCGCGCAGGCGGGCCAGGCCGCGCTCCGTGTCGTCCTGTTCCGTGGGATGGACGAAGTCGCGAACGCGGAGGCCGACGATGGCGTCGCGCTCGCGGCCCAGCAGCGCGCAGTAGGCGTGGTTGGCGTCGAGGATGGTCCCGTGCAGGTCGATCAGCACGACCCCCACGGGGGTGTGGCGAAAGACTTCCTCGAGCGCCTGTTCGCTGGCGTCGAGGGGCATCGGAAGATTGAGACGCATGGACGAGTCGTCACACATTATCTACCTGTACAGGCCTCCAGAACGGACGGCGCGAGGGCGTGCCCGGGCAGGACATACATGGCCGCATCGAGCTCGATGGCGGCTTTGGGCATGCCGAAGACCACGCTGGTGGCCTCGTCCTGCACCATCGTGTGCGCGCCGGCGGTGCGCATCTCGCGCAGACCTTTCGCGCCGTCGCGGCCCATCCCGGTCATCAGGACGCCGATGGCGCAGTTGCCGAGCATCCGTGCGGCGGAGGAGAAGAGGACGTCCACGCTGGGGCGGTGGCGGTTCACGAGGGCGGTGTTCTGGAGCGCTACGGCGAGCGTGCCGGCGCCCTGCCGCAGGAGCGTGATGTGGCGGTCGCCGGGGGCGATCAGGGCCAGGCCGGGACGGAGCAGGTCGCCGGGCGCGGCTTCGCGCACGTCCATGGCGGAGCTCTCGTTCAGCCGACGCGCGAAGGCGGAGGTGAAGCGCTCCGGCATGTGCTGCACGATGACGATCGGTGGCGCATCGGCGGGCATGGCGTCGAGGAACTGGCGCAGCACTTCGGTGCCGCCCGTGGACGCGCCGATGACGATGACGTGGCAGTTTGGGAGCCTGTTCGCGATCGGTGCCGCAGGCGTGAGCGGGCGCGCCGCCGGTGCCCGGCCGACTCTGCGCACCCTGGCCAGCGCGGCGCCGCGGATGGTCTCGATGAGGGCGATGGCGGAGTCGCTGGGCGATTCGCCGGCGCGCACTTTCGGCTTCTCCACCACGTCCACCGCGCCGAGCTGCAGGGCGCGCATGGTCAGCTCGCTCGACGAGGCGGTCAGGCTGGAGCAGACCACCACCGGGATCGGCGACTCGTCCATCAGCTTGCGCAGGAAGGTCAGGCCGTCCATGCGCGGCATCTCCAGGTCGAGCACGATCACGTCGGGCCGCGCCGCTTCCATCTTTTTCATGGCGATGAAGGGATCGGCGGCGGTGCTGACGCGCATTTCATCTTCGAGGAGCGCGGTCATGGCCTGGCGCACCACGGCCGAATCGTCGACCACCAGCACGTGCAGCGGTTTCATCGCGCACCCTTCGTGTAGACGGACGGGGAGACGGGACGCAGCCGCAGGCCGGAGCTGAGCAGGCTCTCGGAGTGGCCGAGGAAGAGGAAGCCGGAGGGCACGAGCTGCCCGAGGAGCCGGTTCACGGCGGCGCGGCGCGAAGCGACGTCGAAGTAGATCAGGACGTTGCGGCAGAACACGAGATCGAACATGCCGAGGTCCGGCAGCTCGTCGTGCAG